>CAYNQA010000035.1:0-17105 GCA_964399225.1 uncultured Anaerolineaceae bacterium | reverse complement strand
AACAACTTCGACCCATTCCGCGATGTGTATGGCTTTGTGGCCGGTGACGATGTGTTGCGCTTTACGGCCATGCTTCTCAATGAAGTGGTGGATGAGATGGGCACGAACACCGATTTTATCGGCCACGCAGGGGGCGACAATTTCATCATTATTACCAAGGCCGAAAACGTTGCGACATTGCGCGATCGTGTGAAGGCACGCTTTGCCGCAGAAGTGCAAACCCACTATAACTTTATGGACCGCCAGCAGGGATTCATGATGATGCCAAAATCGGACGGCGCATCAGCGCAGGTCCCGTTCATGACGCTGGCCATGGGAACCGTTTCTCCCAAGGAGCAATCCTTCGCGGATATCCGTGAGATCACCGAACTGGCCGCCGAAGCACGCCGCGCGGACGTTTCTGCTTAACGAAAAAATAGAGGCTGTGTCTCATGGTTGATGGTGTTAGCATCGGCGTGGGTCTGATCCTGGCGGCACTGTTCCTTGTGTTGCTGATCCAGGGATTTTTGCGCCTGTTGCCGCGGCCTCAATCGCAAAGTGAAGTTACCTCCTCCCCATCAGCATCTTTCAAATCACAGACCAATGACGCGATCGTTGTAGTCCAGGTGGGCGGGCGCGTGGAGTATATGAACGAGCTCGCACGCCAGCGCTTTGGCCTGATCGAGGATGAACCGGCCGAATTGGAACGCCTGGCCCGGCGGGTGCGCCCCCCGGAAGAATTTCTGGAACTGTGTGTCAATGAGGGACATAAGCGCCTTTCGATCAACGGCCGCCTGATCGACGCAACATCCTACCGCGTACCGGGGTACACCCCGCTGATCCTGATCTCCCTTCGTTCACTGGATATTGCCACCGCCATGTCTGGCGATGAAAACGCCCGCGATACCGGCACAGCGCTCCGCGTCATTTCCGAGTTTGGGCAGACCGTCCATGGCAGTCTTCGTCTGGATCCGACTCTGCTTGCCATTTTCCAGGGGGTCTCCCGCCTGGTCTCCACGGATGTGATGGAGATCAAGCTTTATGATGCCCTCGAGCTGAATCGAACCGTCCGTTACGAAGAGACCGCAGACGGCCCGCGCTTATCCGCGGTCGCTCGGTCGCAATTTGGCTGGTACACCGATGCTCTACTCGAAAAACGGCAGCCGGTATTCCTGACCGACGGGAAAGAAACCGCCACATCCAACGAGAAGAGCGCCACCCGCGAACGCACACTGGTGAAATCATACATTGGCATCCCGTTCCTCGTGGATGGCGACCTGGTCAGCACGCTCGAACTGGGTCAGACTGCCACAAGCGATTTCTCGGAACAGGATTTCGAACTGCTGAAACTTGTGACCGGCCAGGCTGCCATTGCCCTGCGCAATGCACGCCGCTACGAGTCGGAACAAGGGCGCATCAGTGAGCTTACCGGTCTTACCCGCCTGGCGCAGGCTGCCAGTTCGATCCAGGAACAGCAGGAATTGTTTACCCGTCTGGTGGAAACCATCGCGCCTCTCTTCAATGTAGAGATCGTTGGTTTCCTCCTTTACAACGAAAATGACCGCGAACTGGAGGGACAGGTGCCCTTCCAGGGTTTGCCGGTCAATGTGGTCAATGTTTATCATTCCGTTCTTCTGCCGGGCAGCCAGGGAGAGGAAACGCTCAAATCGGCGCAAATGATCATGACCCCGAATGCGCCGCGCGATGATTCGATCCGCGCGCTGGGACTGGCAGAGATCGCCCAACTGGCGTCCATTCGCGAGACGGTCTTGATGCCGCTCGTCTCAAATGGGCACGTGGTTGGCTACCTGCAACTCGCCAATCACCGCGGCGGGACGGCGGCCTTTACCAACGAGGAACTGCGCCTCGCCAATTCGATCTCCGGGCAGGCGGCTACGATCATCGAAAACGCGGTGCTCATTCAACAAGCCCGCCAGCGCGGACAGCGTTCCGAGTCTTTGCGCCGTATTGCAAGTTTGGTTGCTTCTTCAGCCACACTCGATGAGATCCTGCAATTCTCGGTCCAGGAGTTGGCCGAGTTGCTCAAAGCCGATGTGGCCTCCATTTACCTGCTCCACCCCCAAAGCCACGAATTACGCCTGCACAACGCGTCAGCCTGGGGAGTGACTCCCGAAATGCAACGGCGCGTCCCGCGCATCGAAGTCAGCGAAGCGCAATTGCGCCGCACCACGGTCTCGGGCACCCAGCGTCCATTCATCTCCGGTCGGTTGAGCGCAGATGAACGTGTCTCGGCTGCATACCGCGATATCCTCGAAACAGTCATCATCGAATCATGCATCATCGTGCCGCTCATGGCGCGCGAGCGCAGCGTGGGCGAACTGATGCTCGGCAGCCGCAAGGCCGATTACTTCAACTCCTACGACCTGCAGGTGCTCTCCACAGCCGCCGGACTTCTCGCTGCTGCTGTGGAAGGCGCGGTGTTGCTGGCACAGACCGATGAAAGCCTGCGACGGCGCGTGGAGCAGTTGACATCCATCACACATGTGACGCGCGAGCTGAACTCCTCGCTGGATGTGAACCAATTGCTCGAAGTGATCCACGAGCAAAGCCTGCAAACCACCCGTGCCGATTGCGGCACCATTCTCTTGTTTGACCCTGATTCGAATCCATCCGACCCGCGTGTGACATTCAGCCTTGGATGCGTGGAAGAACCGCTCAGCCCGCTCACCCGCCGCGTGCTGGCCAGCGGAGAGCCCGTCCTTGTCAGCGACTTCGAAAGCGCCCTGCTGAATCCTCCACATCTCGATGTGAACTCCGCCATGGCTGCGCCCATCCTTCATCAAGGACGTGTGCGCGGTGTCGTACACCTGCATGCCTCCCGTTCTGATTACTTCGATCAATCCTCTCTCGAGACCATTCAGATCCTGGCGCTGCAGGCGGCCATCGCCCTTGGCAATGCAGAGCGCTACCAGGAACAATACAAACAAGCCGAGCAGCTGCGTCGTCGCGCCAGCACGCTTTCGCATTTCGCGCAGTTGACGTCGGTTATCAATTATGAACAGCCGCTTGAACAATCCCTTTTGAACATTGCATCCGCCATTCAGGAGGCCACGCCCTTCCAGGTGGCGCTCGTCAGTGTTTACGAACCTGAAAGCGGTATGCTCCGCCGCGTGGCTGGCGTGGGCATCCCGGAAGAGACGCTGGCGGAATTGCTCGAGCGCAAACAACCCCTGCAAAGCCTGCAGCAGCTTCTTCGCCCGGAATTCAAAGTCGGCCGTGTGCACTTCATTCCCGCCGACCAGACCCCGGTGATCCCGGCAGACGTACATACCGTGCTCACCGTTCAGGCCGCCGGCACGATCAACAACAATCCCAACGCATGGAACGATGAGGATTTTGTGATCTGCCTGCTCGAAGATCCAACCGGAAAACCGCTTGGCCTGCTCAGCGTGGATGCGCCGCGCAATAACATGCGTCCAGACCGCGCCACCCTCGAGACGGTTGAAATTTTCGCGTCACAATGTTCTCTCGCCATCTTGAGCCAGAGCAAGTTCCGCGATTTGCGCGAGCGTATCGATTCACTGACCTCCGGCCTGCAGCGCCAACAAAGGCTTTTATCGATCTCCCAAAACGACCTGCCCATCCTGCTCCGCAAAGATCTCGAACAAACCATCGCCGTGCAGGACCTCGAACGCCGCACGCGCCGCATCCGGGCGGGTTTGGCCATCGCAGAGACAGTCTCCCGCCAGGCCGACTCAGCCTCCGCCCTGCTGGCCCTTGGAAGGGAAGTCCTCACCCAACTAGGCATGTCCACCGCGCTGATCGCCGAAGAGACCGTTGACGGTCCGCGCCTGTTGCACATTTTGGGCAGTGTTCCCAAATCCACCAATGTGGATGCGCTCTTTGGCCAACGCAACCCTCTCCGCGCCGCCATCCAAACCGGCGAGACCATCATCGTCCCCAACCTGGATGAGAACGATGAATGGCGCGACTCAGGCTTGCTCACAGCCTTGCGCTCCAAAGGCATGATCTGCCTCCCGCTCACCATCGAAAAGCAGACTGTGGCCGGACTGCTTGCCGTTTCGCCTGAGCCGCTGGCCGGCCTCACCGAAGAAGACTCGCAGGTCTACTACCAGATCGCCCGCCAGACCTCGGTTGTGCTCCAGAATATGTCGCTGTTGAATGAGACGCGCCGCCGTCTGCAGGAAGTGAACCTGCTGCTAGACTTCAGCCGCCAACTCTCCAATCTCAACCCGGAGGCGATCGTCCGTTCGCTGCTCGAAAGCGCTCGCCGCGTTCTACCCGCCGCCCATGCCGGTTCTGTGCTCTTATGGGACTCGCAGAGTTTACGTCTCGTACCGCGCACTGTCGCAGGTTATGCCGACAGCCAGGGCTTGAAAAGCCTGACCTATGCGCCGGGCGAGGCCCTACCCGGAGCCGTCTACGCCAGCGGTCGTCCGCGCCGGGTAGATGAAGTGAACTTCACACGCGATTACCCCTTGAGCGCAGAAGCCCTATTGCAATACCGACAGGGCACGGGCGGCCGTCTGCCCATATCGAGTCTGCTCATCCCCATCGTGGCAGGCGAACAGGGCTTGGGCGTGCTCGTTCTCGACAACTTCAACACCCCGGCCGCGTTCAAAGCTGGAGATGAAACGCTTCTCGTCTCGCTGGCCCAACAGGTTGCGCTCTCGCTCGAAAACGTCCGTCTCGTGCAGGCCACACAAGAACGCGCCGGCCAGTTGCAAGCCCTCAACAACGTGGCCGCCACCATCACATCCAGCCTGCAAAGCCGTGAGCTGATTGGCTCCCTGCTCGACCAGCTGGAACCTGTGCTGCCCTACGACACAGCCACTCTCTGGCTGCGTGAAAAAGACAACATCACCGTTAGTGCCGCACGCGGCTTCCCCGATACCGAACCTCGCACCGGCATTACCGCCAGCGTGACAGACAGTGCCCTCTTCAGACAAATGATTCGCACTGGTCAGCCCATCCTGGTCGGAGATGTGCGCGATGACTCGCGCTTCCCGGCACTCGAGGCACCGCGCCTTTCCTGGCTGGGCATCCCGCTCATGGCAAAAGGCGAAGTGATCGGTTTGATCGCCCTCGAAAAGTGGCAGGCCAATTTCTACAACAACGAATCGATGCAGGTGGCAACCACGTTTGCCAGTCAGGCCGCCGTGGCCCTGGAAAACGCCCGCCTGTTCGAAGACAGCGTGAACCGTGCCGCGGAATTGGACCAGCGCTCGCAGCGCCTGGCCCTGCTCAACCGCTTCTCCTCCGCCCTAAGCGGGTTGCTCGACTCAGAGCAGATCATTGAACTGGCCGCACAGGAAACCCTGAACGCCCTCAATGCTTTACGTGTTTCGCTGGTTGGCTTCGAGCGCGGGAAATTCGTGCTCAAGTCGGTTTTGCCTCGCACACGCAGAATGAGCGCAAAGGACGTGCCCGCCTCCCCGGTCCTCGACCGCTTGCGCGAAACCCATGGCGTATACACATCCGATAATGTCGCCGAAGAACGGGAACTGGCTTCATTGCGCGAGTTCCTCGGCGTAGACACTGCCTCGCTCATGATCATCTCGATGGGCTCAAGTGAAGGACAAACGCTCCTGCTCGTTCATGGCGGCGCCGGTTCACGGTTCGGATTGAACGAGATCGAGCTGGCCCGAACGCTCGGCAACCAGGCTTCCATCTCACTCGAGAACACCCGCCTCTACCAATCCACCGTCCGCACTGCTGAACGTTTGGCAATCCTCAATCAGGCCAGTAGCGAGATCAGCTCCAGCCTTGATCCGGAAGAGATCTACGTTTTCATTCACCGTGCTGCCCAACGGCTAATGCCAATGGACGGTTTTGTGATCGCCTTGCTGGACAAGGAAGCACAAGATATCGAAGGCGTCTTCCTGATCGATGATGGAGAGCGTATCCCCCGCTCTCGCATCCCGTTGGAGAGCGGCTTGAGCGGACAGGTGATCGCCAGCGGCGAACCGCTGTTGATCCACACCGAAGAGGAAAGCAACGAACTGGGTGCCGTTGATCTTGGCACTGAAGGAAACACTCCGCGTTCGATCATTGCTGTTCCGATGGTTCTTGGGAACGAAACCATTGGCGTACTTTCAACGCAAAGCTACCAGCCACACGTTTACACCCAGGATGATGTTCAGATCCTGAGCACGTTGGCCAACCAGGCCATTGTGGCCATTCAAAATGGACGTCTCTTTGCAGAAACCCAGCGCCTCGCGGAAGAACTGGAACAGCGCGTTATCGAACGCACCGCACAACTCCAGCGCGAACAGCAAAGCACCGAGACCCTCCTGCGCATCCTCACCGAGGTTTCTTCGAGCCTTGACCTCGACCGCGCCCTCAACCGCACGTTGGCCCTTCTCAACGAAGCCATCGGCGCGGAACAAGGTACGATCATGCTCCTGCACCCGGACGATAACAAACTCCACTTCCGCGCCGGGTATGGGTACCTCACCAGTCAGGCTGTTGCCGAAAGCCGCACCACTGTGCTGAAAGTGGGCGAAGGCCTGGCAGGATGGGTGGTGCAAAACCGCGAGGGCGTGCTCGTCGATGACCTACACCTCGATCCGCGTTGGGTTCGCGCCGCTTCGGGCACGCGCGAGCATCGCTCGGCCATTGTGGCGCCCATGCTCGTGGGCGAAGATGTGATCGGTGTCTTAATGGCCTTCCATCGCCAGGCCGGCAACTTCAGCCCTGAAACCCTGAACCTGGTTCGCGCCATTGCCAGCCAGGTGGCGGTGGCTATCAATAATGCCCACCTCTACGAGCTCATCCGCGATCAGGCCGAGCGTCTTGGCACGATGCTCCGCAAGGAACAGGAAGAGGCCAGCCGTTCGCAAGCCATCCTCGAGGCTGTGGCTGATGGCGTGCTTGTGACCGGCTTGAATAACCGCATCACCTTCCTCAACTCTTCGGCACAATCCATTTTGCGCATGAAGATGGATGAAGTGATGGGCAGGTCGCTCGATGCCTTTGGCGGATTGTTTGGCAGCGCAGCCGGCACGTGGACACAAACCATCCAAAACTGGTCTGAGGAGCCGGGCTCGTATCAAGGCGAGACGTACGCCGAACAAATCGAATTGGAAGACAAGCGCATCGTGCTCGTCCATCTTGCGCCAGTGATGCTGCAGAACGACTTCCTTGGAACCGTGTCCATCTTCCGCGATATCACTCATGAGGTTGAAGTAGACCGCCTCAAGTCCGAGTTTGTGGCGACGGTCAGCCACGAGCTGCGCACACCAATGACATCCATCCGCGGCTATGCCGATATTCTGCTCATGGGCGCAGCCGGTGCGTTGAACGAGAACCAGTCGCACTTCCTCTCGATCATCAAGAGCAACACCGAACGGCTCAACATCCTGGTGAACGACCTGCTCGATATATCCCGTATCGAGGCTGGACGCGTGACCCTGACCCCGCAACCCCTCGACCTGCGCGAAGTGGCAGAAGATGTTCTCGCCGATATCATGCGCCGTTCCCAGGAAGAGAACAAACCGATGGACATCACTCTCGAAGCCTCGAAAGACCTGCCGCGCGTTTTCGGCGACTCGGAGCGGGTGCGCCAGATCATTGACAATCTCGTGGACAATGCCTACCACTACACCCCTGTCAACGGACAGATCCAGGTTCATTTGTTCGTACCCGAAGGCAGCAAGGAAGTGCAGGTGGATGTTCACGATACCGGCGTGGGCATCGCCCCCGAAGACCAGGCGCGCGTTTTCGACCGGTTCTTCCGCGGCGAGCATCCGCTCGTGCTGGCCACCCCGGGCACCGGCCTTGGCCTGCCCATCGTGCGCCAGCTCGTGGAAATGCACAATGGCCGCATCTGGATGACCAGCAAAGGCATCCCCGGCGAAGGAAGCACGTTCTCCTTCACACTCCCAACGTACAACAACTCTGGTGGAAGAGGCAAGAATGGCTAAGATATTGATCGCTGAAGACGAACGTGACATCCGTGACCTGGTGGCATTTACTTTGCGGTTCGCCGGTCACGAGGTGGTGGCTGCATCGAACGGAGAAGAAGCTGTGCAGATGGCTCCCCAAGCCAATCCCGACCTGATCCTGATGGATGTGCGCATGCCGCGCATGACCGGCTACGAAGCCTGTCGCGCCATCAAAGCCAACCCGTCGCTAAAAGATATCCCCGTGGTTTTCCTCTCCGCCAAAGGCCAGGAGAGCGAGATCCAGACCGGGCTCGAAGTAGGCGCCGAGGAGTATCTCCTCAAACCCTTCGCCCCCGATCAATTGACCGACCGCGTCAAAGCCATCCTGTCGAAATTTGGAAAATAAATGGATCGCGTAGTGCGCCTTATGTAACACCCAACGCACCACGCATGAGAGACTCACAAACGAAAGCCGCCGAACAAGAATGAGCGTCGTATTCCTCGATAGCGCGATAGTGCATTACGAAGTGCTGGGCAAAGGCCGCCCGGTCTTCTTTCTGCACGGCTGGGTGGGGTCGTGGAAATATTGGATTCCCTCGCTGCAGGTGGCATCCACCTCCTATCGCGCCTACGCCATTGACCTGTGGGGCTACGGCGAGACCGCGAAAAGTCCGCAAGGGTACAGCCTCGACACGCAAGCCGACATGCTGCATGCCTTCATGGAAAAGATGGGCATTGGCAAGATCGCCGTCGTCGGCCATGGACTTGGCGCCCTCGTAGCCCTCAACTTTGCGCGCCGCTGGCGTGAAAAAGTGGACCGCGTCATGGCGGTCACCTGTCCGATGGAATACGATCTCGTCCACACGCGCATGCGCAGCGCCGTACCCGCCGACCTGGTGGATTGGCTCTCCAATCGCACGCCTGAAACTACATCGGCCCTTTCCGACGCAGCCAAGGCAGATCCACAGGCATTGCTCGGTTCAATGGAAAGCCTGCAGGCCAACAACCTCTTCGGCGCTGCACGCCAGGTGGGTTTGCCCTGTCTCTTCGTCTATGGCCAGAATGACCCGGCTATCCTTCAGCCTCCTGCCGAAAAGCCGGTCTCACTTTCGCACATGATGCACCAGATCACCCTTGAAGGTTCGGGCCACTTCCCCATGCTCGACGAGACACAAAAATTCAACCGTCTCCTGATCGACTTCCTGGCTCTCGACTCGGGGTTGAGCCCGCAGGAGTTGCAGCTCAAAGAAGAGTGGAAGCGTAGAGTTCGCTAAAAAGCGACGGCACACCAGCCGCCGCTTTTTATTTTCCACAGCACCCATGTGCTATACTCCCCCACCTATGAATCTAATCCAGGCCTTCAAGCACCGCCCATTCGCGTTACTGTGGGCCGGTCAAACCATCTCACGCCTTGGCGACAGTCTATACCGCATCGCTCTTGCGTGGTGGGTGCTCGAAAAGACCGGGTCTGCGACCGCAATGGGTACTGTGATGATCTTTTCGCAGGTGCCATTACTGATCTTCCTGCTCATCGGCGGCGTAGTCGTGGACCGTTTTCCGCGCATCCGTGTGATGTTCCTTTCCGACATCCTCAGCGGGTCGGTTGTCCTTTTTGTTGCCGTTTTCTCATGGCTTGAGATCCTCGAGATCTGGCATATCTATGTGGCCAGCCTGATATTTGGGTTTGTAGAGGCATTCTTCTTTCCAGCGTATCACTCCGTCATCCCGCAGATCATTCCTGCCGAAATGCGCACGAGCGCCAATTCACTGAATGGACTCTCGCAGCGCGTCATGGGCGTGATCGGACCGATCCTGGGTGCATGGATGGTCGCCGCTGGCGGCACGTCTCTCTCCTTCAGCCTGGACTCGCTCTCCTTCTTCGTCTCGGCCGCGTTCGTGCTTCCGATCCTGCGCTCGAAGTTATATGAGCCGCAAAAACAGGAAAACACAAGCGAGGGAGCGCCCGCTAAACGTTCCACGTGGGATGCGATCAAGCGCGGCATTCTCGACCTGCGTGAAGGCTGGGATGCCATCGCGACCGTGCCTTGGATCTGGGTCACCATTCTCGTCTTTGGCGTGCTCAACATCATGGAGGGAAGTCCGCGCGCGGTGGCAATGCCCTTCCTGATCAAAAACGATCTCGGCGCGGATGTGGCAGTACTCGGATATTTCGGTTCCGCTTTTTCGGTGGGGTACATCGTATGCGCGCTCTGGCTCGGACAATATAAACGCCTGCGTCGCCGCGGATTATTGGGATATATCCCCGTCATGCTCAATGGCGCCATCCTGCTGTTATTCGGGCTGAAGGCGCCGATTCCCGTTTTGATCGTGGCCATGTTCTTTTTTGGGTTCAACTTCAATGTATTCGGTCTGGTATGGACGAACACCCTGCAAGAGATGGTGCCCAACGAAAAGCTTGGGCGCGTTTACGCATTCGACTCCCTCGGTTCGTGGGTGCTCTTACCGATCGGATACGCGCTGGCAGGCTGGGGCACAGACCTGTTCGGCGCACCAGTTGTCTTTCTGGTCGGCGGCTTTGGAACCATTTTGATGACTCTCATCGGCCTCGCTCATCCTGCTGTTCGAAATTTGGATTGACATGAAACTCGGCATCGTCACCGACTCCACCTCCGATCTGCCTCCCCACCTGATTCAAGAATTCAACATCGAGGTCGTGCCGTCCATCCTCGTCATCGAAGGACAGCAATATGCCGATGGCGCGGGCATCAGCCGCAACGATTTCTACGCGCGCCTGCCAGACATGAAGATCTTCCCCACCACCGCCGCGCCCTCCATCGGTGAATTTTCCGCCCGCTTCGAAAAACTACTTACAGACGGATGTGACCACATCCTCTCGATCCACGCCGCATCGCAGTTGACCGCCATTTGCAACGTGGCCACCCAGGCCGCCCGCGACTTTGCGGACCGCGTGACCGTGGTGGACAGCGGCTCGCTCTCGCTGGGACTCGGCTTCCAGGTCCTTGCCGCCGCCGAATCCGCCGCCTCGGACTCAAGCATCGAAGCGGCTCTGACCTCGCTGGCCGATACCCGCCGCAGACTCCGCGTCTCCGCCGCGCTCGACACGATGGATTTCCTGCGCCGCAGCGGACGTGTGCCTGCCGCCATCACCATGCTTGGAAGCGCGCTCAGTATCAAGCCGATGGTGGAACTCGCCGACGGTCAACTAAAACCGATCGCCGCTGCGCGCACCACACGTCAGGCCGATGAACGCATGCTCGGTTTTTTGAGGTCGGGGCTTCCCTTGGAACGCCTGGCGATCCTGCACACCGGGGCGGAGACTCGCGCCCGCAACTTCCTCACCCGCCTCATGGAAGAGTCCCGACGCGACCTGCCCCGCGACATCCTGATCGTTAACGTGACCACCGTCATCGGCGCCCACGTCGGCCCGAATGGACTCGGCTTCGCGTCAGTAAGAGCAAGATAGCGACTCAACGCGAAGGCACCGAGACGCGAAGACACAAAGTTTATTAATTCTTTGTGACTTGGTGACTTGGTGTCTTTGTGTCTTCGTGTTACGAATCCCTAATTCCCCTTCACACAAATTAACCCTTTCAAATATGCGCCTTCGGGGAAATGCAGCGCGACCGGATGATCCGCCGCCTGTGACAAGTGCTCGATGATCTGCGCATCCACGCCCGCATCGAGCGCCGCGCCCGCGACGATGCGCTGGAACAGCGAAGCATCCACACCGCCCGAGCAAGAGAATGTGAATAACGATCCGCCAGGGCGAAGCAGTTTGAACGCCAGCAGGTTGATGTCCTTGTATCCGCGCGCGGCTTTTTCGGCCTGCGCCGCTGTCGGCGCGAACTTGGGCGGGTCGAGGATGATCATATCGAAGCCACGGCCCTCGTCGCGGAATTTTCGCAGGAGTTGGAACACATCGCCCTCGAGAATGGAGTGACGTTCAGCGGGCAGGTTGTTGAGCGCCACGTTCTCGCGCACGAGACGCAAGGCATCTGCGGACGAATCGACAGAGAAGACGGATTTTGCCCCGCCCGCCAGCGCGTTGACCGAGAACCCGCCCGTGTAGCAGAAGCAATCCAACACATCGCGTCCCTGCGCCATTTCGCGCACGCGCAGACGGTTGGTTCGTTGATCGAGGTAAAAGCCTGTCTTATGACCTTCCGAAAAGTTGACGGAAAACTTCAGGTCGTTTTCGTGAATGGTGACGGAAGACGGAATATCACTTCCACGCAATTTGCCGGTAACCGCAGGCAACCCTTCCAACTCGCGCACGTCGGCATCGGAGCGTTCGTAGATGGTGGTGAGCCCGGTCTCTTCGAGCAGGATATCTGCGATGGTTTGCTTCCAAAATTCGGAACCGGTCGTCAGCGATTGCAATACCAACACATCACCGTAACGGTCTACGATCAGGCCGGGCAACCCATCCGACTCGGCGTAGATCAAGCGTACCGCATTCGAAGCGCCCGTCGCTTGTATCTTGTAACGTGTATCAATCGCCGCGCGAATCTTCCTGCGCAGAAACTCCCCATCCACGGGTTCGTCGGCAAAGGTCCACGCGCGCGCGCGGATCTGCGAGGTTGGCGAGTAGGCGGCATGGGCAAGGAACTCGCCGCGAGCGGAGAGCACGCTCACCGTCGAGCCTGAGGCGGGTTCTCCATCCACACGGTCGACCGCACCGGAGAAGATCCACGGGTGGCGGCGAAGAAGCGACTTTTCACGTCCGGGTTTGAGGATGAGGTTCATGCGGCGAGTATACCAGCACGGCGATATAATTATTTTTCAACCAAAGGAGCCTGTATGAACGAACCCACCCCCGCCCCTCTTCCTGAAACCAAGCCGAGTTCGTCCGCGCCATTGATCCTGCTGATCCTGTTTGCGCCCGCCCTCTTTTGCGGATTGCAAGCCACGCAATACACCCTGTGGAGCGTGCAACAATTTCTCACATCGGCCACGCTGGACAAGCTCGCGTTGATCGACGCCATTAGCCTCGTTGTGCAGGCCGTGCTGGTGAGCATTGTGACCGGGTTGCTGTGGACATTCGTTCGCGATGAGCGCTTCCGCCCCGTGTTCGCTGGCTGGTTCGGCGCATCACTGATCGCATTCCCGAGCATCGCTCTGCGGTTCATCGGGCCGAACAATGACCAGTTGGGGCTGTTGATCCAGATCGCGATCTGCTGGATCGGCATCGTCGCGGCATGGATCCTCAACCGCAATAAAATGCCGTGGAATTGGGGGACGGTTCCCGCGGCATTGATGACGGTGGCCGTGGGCATCTACCCGCTCATCCGCTCGGGCGCGCTCGGTTCTCCCGCGGACTTTGGGCTGGCCCTGCTTGCTGGCCTTTCGTTTGGCCTGCTCGCTTCCCTGCTCATCCACCCCACGACAGGACATGTGTTATCCGACGCGCTTGGCATCGCTGGCGTGTTAACCTTGCTTGCCGCCGCCCTCGGCTACGATGGCGGACAGTTGATCCTGCTGGCAGCACTTCCGCTCTTCGCATTGGCGCTGGCCGGGTTGATGCCCTCCCGCGCGGCTAGCACCACATTGATCGGCCTGATCGTTGCAGCCGCGCTGGCATTCATCGACCCGACCGAGCTGAGCATTCTCCTCTCGGATTTCACAGGCATCGGTTTTGGCATGGCCTATTCCATGCTCGGGCTTGGCCTGCTAACAGGGTTGGTTGCATTGATCGCCCGTGCTGTCTTCCAGAAGGTCGGCGAAGCGGGTTGGCAAAAACCAGCCAGCATGCTTGGCGCGGGGATTCTCTGGGTGGGTGTTTTGGCCGCCTATCTCCTGCTCGGCAACCGCGGCTTTTATGGGGATCGCATTTTTGTAATTCTCAAAGAACAGGCCGATCTTTCGAACGTGGAAACGATCACGGACCGCGAGGAACGCCTGACCGCCGCCTACACTGAGATGACAGCGCTGGCGAACGAAACACAGGCACCCCTGCGGGAACGTCTCGATTCATTCGGCGTGCAGTACACACCCTATTATCTCGTCAACGCCATGGAAGTGCAGGGCGGGACGCTAATGCGACTGTACCTGACGACCCGTCCCGAAGTGGACCGCGTCATCCCCAGTCCGCGCCTGCGGCCCATTCCCCCGGCAGGGTCGGACAACAGCATATCCATGTCGGTGGACGAAGAAGTGTTGTGGAATATTCAAATGATCGGCGCAGACAAGGTTTGGGAGGAGTTCGGCGTGCGCGGCGAGGGCATTGTGGTCGGGCAATCCGACACGGGCGTGGACTTGGAGCATCCCGCTTTGCGCGATCAATATCGCGGTCTCACCAGCGGCGACGATTACAACTGGTTCGATCCGTGGTACGGCAGCGCATCTCCCAACGACACGGGCGGTCACGGCACGCACACGCTGGGGACGATTCTTGGACGGGGCGGTATCGGCATCGCCCCCGAAGCGCAGTGGTTTGCATGCGCCAACCTGAGACGAAACCTGGGCAATCCCCCGCTCTACCTCGATTGCATGCAGTTCATGCTCGCGCCTTTCCCCTCCGGCGGCGACCCACTCACCGATGGCGACCCATCCCGCGCGGCGCATGTGATGAACAATTCATGGGGTTGTCCCGAACTCGAAGGTTGTGATGCAGGTGCCTTGCAAATGGCGGCGGAACACTTGCGCGCGGCGGGAATTTTCGTGGTGGCATCGGCTGGCAACGATGGGCCCGAATGCAGCACGGTCAAGGACCCGTTGGCTTTGTACGATGCAGTCTTCTCGGTGGGCGCAGTCGACCAGTTCGGTTCGATGGCCTACTTCTCCAGCCGCGGCCCAGTGACGGTGGACGGGTCGGGCCGCATCAAGCCAGACTTGGCGGCGCCCGGCGTGGGCATCCTCTCATCCATGCCAGGCGGCTCCTACGCCAGCCTGGACGGGACCTCAATGGCCGGTCCGCACGTGGTGGGCGCGGTAGCCCTGCTCTGGTCCGCCGTCCCCTCGCTGATCGGCGACATTGACGCCACCGAGCAGATCCTGATCGATTCAGCACAGCCCTACAGCGGTTCGATCGAGTATGGGTGCTTCAGCAGCGGCACTCCCAATACCGCGTATGGCTACGGGGTGCTGGATGTGTACGCAGCGGTGAAACTGGCACTCGGAAAATAGGCAAAGATAAAAAAGTACACGAGGCGGAAATAGTTCCTCGTGTACTTTTTTGTTTAATGTGTTCGGGCGTTACGATCCCATCTCTTCAGGGTACGGGCGGATCCAGTCCATCCATCTTTCTGGTTCTTCCAATAATTTAAAACCGAAACGCGCGTAGAGTTCATGCGCATCTTGTGTCGCGAGCATCCAGCGGCGGACATTTTGCAGGTCGGGATATTGATGCAGGATGACATCAAGCAGCCATTTGCCAATGCCCTGCCCGCGATAGTCTTCGTGGACGAACACGTCCATGAGATAGGCAAAGACCGCCAAGTCGCTGGCGACGCGCGCCACACCGATCTGGCGTGCGCCGTCATACACGCCGAAGACAAGCGAGTGGGCGTAGGCGCGTTCGGTGACGGCACGCGGACGTCCCTGTGCCCAGTAGGCACGTGTCAGAAAGTCACAGATGGCGTCCATGTCAAGCCGCGCTGGGTCTGTGCTGATGGTGATGTTATCGCGCTGAACTTCAAAATATTTTTGCATGGCGGGAGTCTATCACAGGTGGTATCATCCCCGACCATGTTGAAACCTATTAACTGGAAAACCTTCCCGCGCGATTTTGTGCGCATCGAGATCGGCTTTGCCCTCTTCGGCCTTGCCATCACCCTCATGATCCAAGGCAACCTGGGCACAAGCGCCTGGGCTGTGCTAGACGTGGCCCTCTATAAGCTGACGGGAATCTCCGTCGGCACATGGACGGTGCTGGTGGGCTTCGCTGTCCTCTCTGGTGCGTTGATCATGCGCGAACCGATCGGTTGGGGCACACTGGCAAACATCCTCTCCATCGGTCCGTGGGAGGATTTCTGGCTGGCGCGCATTCCCTCCGTGGAAACCAATCTGCCCCTGCAGATCGCCATGCTGCTCATCGCCATCCTGCTCATGGGGCTGGCCTCTGCCATCTACATCGGCGTGGACGCGGGCGCCGGTCCGCGTGACTCTATGATGCTGGCGATCAAACGCACCACGGGCCTCAGCCTCCGTGTGGCGCGCGGCATCATCGAAGTGACCGTGGTCACGGTCGGCTGGCTCTTGGGCGGACCGGCGGGCATCGGCACGCTGGTCTTTGCGGTGCTGGTCGGGCCGTCGGTGCAGGCGGGGTTCAAACTCCTGAAAGTGGAACCCCATAAACCCGTCGAGGCCGAAGCGGTGGTGGAGGATTAGATGGCAACCACCGAAACCCGCACAACGTTGAACGCGGAGGGAATTCCACTCGCGAAACGCTGGTTGTGGGTGTTGCTCGCCGCCGCCATCCAAAGCATCTACTTCCCCACCAGTCAAGCCACAAGCGGAGGCATCCTTCCCAAACTCGCCATAGACGTGATCCCCGTCTACCCGGTCTGGGTTGTGCCGTATTACCTCACATATGCCGTCTGGGCGTTTGCCATTTACTGGACCGTTTACAAACTCGACGCGCAGGCATTCCGTGCCGTCATCACGGGCACATTACTGGCGGTTTCGGTCGGCGCGTTCACATTCGTTTTCTTCCCCACCTACATCGAACTGCCTATCATTGTGGGCGATGATATTTTTTCCGTCCTGCTTCGCGCCATTCAAGTTGCGGGCGGCACGCACGCCGCGCTCCCCTCTGCACACAATTACGGCACCATGCTCGTCTCGGCCTTCGCGAGTCATTTTTATCCGCGCAAGCGCTGGTTCTGGATCGTCGTCGTTGTGACCATTTCACTCTCGACACTATTCACCGGACAGCACTACATTCTCGACGCGGTCACAGGGCTTGCACTGGGGTTCATTGGTTACAAATTCGGCATCTGGTGGACCGGGAGGAATGCGGCATGACTCCGCGACAGGTGATCCGCCCACAGTTCCCCAAAGGCTACGCCGACAATCCCGCCTCATTCGTGACGTGGGACTGGGTCGCCGCTCAACTAAGCGAATCCAAAAACTACTGGCTTTGCACCGTCCGCCCCGATGGCCGCCCGCACGTTGTCCCGCGCTGGGGCGTCTTCCTCGACGAAAAGTTCTACTACGACGGCAGTCCCGAAACGCGCCACGCCCAAAACCTGATGAAGAATTCACACGTGAGTTTGCATCTCGAAAGCGGAGAGAAAGCCATCATCCTCGAAGGGACCTCCACCCCCGCATCCAAAC
>CAYNQA010000034.1:0-17144 GCA_964399225.1 uncultured Anaerolineaceae bacterium | reverse complement strand
TCAAGAAGGACAAGGACTACCACGTCTCTGCGGACTTGACCGGCCAGGCCAACCACCTCGGCGTGACCATCGAAGCCGATATCATCAAGCAGAAACTGCCCGAGAACAACGGCGGCTTTATCGCCCTCAACTCGGGCGGCAGTTCCTACGGCAAACTGGATAAGCGCATCTACAGCGAGCTGACCAGTGACCATCCGATTGACCTGTGCCGCTACCAGGTGGTCAACTGCTATTCCGGCCGCGTCGGCTTGATCAACAGCGGCGGCGCCTCCGGTGACAATGACTTCGCCGAAGCGGCCGCCACCGCCGTCATCAACAAACGCGCGGGCGGACAAGGCCTGATCTCCGGGCGCAAGGCCTTCCAGCGTCCCATGGCCGAGGGTGTGAAATTGCTGAACACCATCCAGGATGTGTATTTGGATAAAAGCATATCCATCGCGTAAAGAACAAACCTCCGAAGTCTTCAAGGCTTCGGAGGTTCGCTTTTAACTTTTCTTACCTGGAAAGGTTGATCAGGGTACCGCCTGAGATTCGCGCAGAATCTTTTCCATCGCCTTTCCCTTGGCCAGCTCGTCGATCAATTTGTCCAGGTAGCGGATCTTCTGCATAAGCGGATCTTCGATCTCTTCCACACGGACGCCGCAAATGACGCCCTTGATGAGCGATGTGTTTGGATTGATGGCCGGCGCTTGGGCAAAAAAGGTCGCAAAGTCAGTTCCCGTTGTGATCTGTCGCTGCAACCCGGCCTGGGTATAGCCGGTCAACCAGCGGATGATTTGATCCACCTCTTCCTTTGTGCGATTTTTGCGGTCGGCTTTTTGAACGTAAAGCGGGTATACGTCTGCAAATTTCATTGTGAATATTCGATTATTGGATTTCATTTTTTCTCCTGTAAAGATCATTCTGTGGCTCTACGACCGAATTGTACGACGGGACGCTATTTTGGCCGCCCCCTATTTTACCGATTACTTTTTCGCGTCAAAACTCTCTTCTTGGAATGCCTAAAGACCTGGCTAAGCGTATGCAATATCGGTTAGTTTCTTTTCCACCTATCTCAGTCACCTAAACTTCCACTCTCTTATATCAATACATTCTCTTTATCTTTATTCCAATATCCTGTACTAAATATTGACCCTCATCTGGCATGGCTTGAATCATCCGCACCACATCCATTCCTTTAATGACTTTCCCAAATGCAGCAAATCCTACACCGTCAGGATTGCGCTTCCCTCCAAAATCCAACTCGGGCTGATCGTTGATGCAGATAAAGAATTCAGAAGAAGCGCTGCCGGGTTCGTTTCGCGCCATCGAGATCACGCCGTCTCGATGAAGAATGCCTGTTTGTTCGGTGGTTTCGTGCGTAATGGGGGCAAGGCTTTGCGGATGTTCGTCATCTTTCAACCCGCCTTGAATCACTTCTATCTTTATTGGGTGGTTCGGTTGGTTATCCAAGCGTACCACGCGGTAGAAACAAGCTCCCTCAAAACGATTTTCATCGACATAGCGCAGAAAATTATCTACCGTAACGGGTGCAAGACCAGGATATAACTCTATCAGTATATTCCCGATTTCGGTTTCGATTATCACCTGAGGCTTGTCTTTTGAATTCATGGTTTCTGTTTTACCTAAATACGACCTGTCAACTCACTCATGCTTTCTACTGGCTTGACGCTAATTGAAAATGATGCCATAAAATGGAATAGTTATATTATCCATAAGGTTTTCATCAAACCTCGCAAAATCAATATTTGCCTGGATGAGATTATATAGCTAAACGACCTTGTGGCGAAGAACCGATCTTCTTCGTTTCTCTCCCTCCCTTGCTATAATGGAACTGAAAAGAGGCTCCCATGAAACTCGTCACCGTCTCTGAAATGAAAGCCATCGAACGCGAAGCAGATGCCAGCGGACTCACCTACGCCCAAATGATGGAACACGCCGGGCGCGGTCTCGCCGACATTGTAGACGAGCTTGGCGTGGTCAATAACTGGCGCAGGGTGGTCGGTCTTGTTGGCCCCGGCAACAACGGCGGCGATACCCTCGTGGCGCTCGCGCATCTCGCGCGCGAGGGCTGGCTGGCGAAGGCTTATTGCATCAAGCGCATCACCAAGGACGATGAACTCGTTCAACGTCTGCTCCATGCGGGCGGCGAGATTCTTCTCGCTGAACAGGACGATGAATACGACTCCCTCGACGCCGCGCTCGAAGAGACCGACATCCTGCTCGACGGCCTGCTCGGCACCGGCGTCAAACTTCCGCTCAAACCCGAGATCGCCAACCTGCTCTTCGCCGTTCAGGGCATTCTGCACTCCCTCGAAGAGCCGCCCTTCGTCATCGCCGTGGACTGTCCCTCCGGCGTGGACTGTGACACCGGCCAGGCCGCCGACGAAACCATTGCTGCCGACCTCACCGTCACCATGGAAGCCGTCAAACAGGGATTGCTCCGCCTGCCCGCCTTTGAGTTGACCGGCGAGATCGAAATTGCCGATATTGGACTGCCCGAAACCCTGCCTGCCTGGAAAGCCATCACTCGCTTCGTCCCTGACCCAAACTGGGTTGCCAGTCGCCTGCCTTTCCGTTCTCCCGACTCTCACAAGGGCACCTTCGGCACCGCTCTTATCGTTGCTGGCTCCGTCAACTACACCGGCGCAGCTTACCTCTCCGCCAAGGCCGCCTATCGTGTCGGTGCTGGCCTTGTCACACTGGCGGTTGCTTCACCGCTCCACGCCGCTCTCGCCGGGCAACTCCCCGAAGTGACCTGGTTGCTGTTGCCTCACGAGGTCGGCGTCATTTCCCGCGACGCCGCCGATGTGATATTGAACAATCTCTCCCGCGCCACCGCGCTACTCGTTGGTCCCGGCTTCGGATTGGAAGCGACCACGCGTGAGCTCATCGAAAAAATATTGGGCGAATCCCCCTCAACAAAAAAGAACGCGACTCACATGGGTTTCACCCACGACACGGTCAGCAAGGGCACAGGGCTGAATGAAAAATTACCCCCGCTGGTCTTTGACGCCGACGGCTTGAAACTCCTCGCGCAGATTCCCGACTGGCATACGAAACTTTCCGCCGATACGATCCTCACTCCGCACCCCGGTGAAATGTCTGTGTTGACCGGTCTCTCAAAAGACGAGATTCAATCTGACCGCGAAGCTGTCGCCATGAAGTGCGCTAAAGAATGGAATTGCATCCTCGTCCTCAAAGGCGCTTTCACAGTCATCGCATCACCGGATGGACGCCTTGCCCTCAACCCCTTCGCTTCCGCCGCCCTCGCCCGCGCCGGGACCGGTGACGTCTTAGCGGGCATCATCGCCGGTCTGCGCGCCCAGGGCGTGGACGCGTTCGACTCCGCCGTTGCCGGGGCGTGGATCCATGCCCGGGCCGGGCTGACCGCTCTGGAGGAAGTCGGAAGCGCCGCCTCTGTCCTCGCAGGCGACGTCCTCGATTGTGTCAACGATGTGATGGAGGAGTTACAAGTCTAAAGTCAAAAGTTGAAGAGTATCTAATATCGAAGTGGTGATGTCATTGCGAGCGAGCGTTAGCGAGCGAAGCAATCCCCTCGCCGTGAGGGAGATTGCTTCGGCGGAAGAACGCCGCCTCGCAATGACAAGAAGATTATCGCTTCAAGTTTATGCACTCCCAAAAATCGAAGGTCACGAAAAATTCCGCGATAATCCGTGTAATCTGTGGCAAAAAAAGACGCTCCTCAACCGAGGAGCGTCTTTGACTTTTGACTTGTGACCTTCAACTAGCTTTGCAAGAAATCATCCAACGCGCTCTTGCTGATGCGGTACGCGTTGCCGACCTTCTTCGCCTTCAGGCTCTTATCCTTGATGGCGGCCATCACATCTTCTTCACTCACCTTGAGATAGGACGCCGCTTCGGAGGGAGTCATCACGTCGGGAGTCGCCGCTTTCGCGCCGCCGCCCTGCTGCTGTTGCATCGCGCCAGAGGTGGCTTGCTGCATCAAGTTGCCGATGCCCATACCCGCGCCGATGCCGGCCGTCAGGCCTGCGCCGCCGCTCGGGTTGGAGGCCGCTTCGCGCATCGCGTCGGCGGCTTGCAGTTGGGTGTAGGTGGCCATGTCGAGCACGCCCATGTCGCGCAACTCCTGGGCGCTCTTGGCGCTCGGGCGCATCGAACCGATGTAGAAGGTCTTGAGCGTCAGGCCGAGGGCCTCGAAATCATCCTGCGCCTTGGCACGGATGGCCGCACCCAATTCCTCGTTCATCGCGCCCATGATATCAGCCGCGTTCTTGATGGCCGCTTCGGTCAGCGCGTCTTGCACCTTCGAAAGCAACACGGTGCGCAGGCGTTCCTCGATCTCGGCGGTGCGATACGCGCCGGAGGTGCCCACCACTTGGGTCACGAACTGCTGCGGGTCCTTCACCTGGAACGAATACGTGCCGAAGCCCTGCATCAACACCACGCCAAGACCCATGCCCGGGTTGCGCACAAGGATCGGCTGGGGCGTGCCCCACTTCATGTTCGTGAATTCCTTGCGGGCCACGAAGTACACTTCGGCGGGGAAGGGGGTGCGGTCGTTGAACGCCTTACCGATGAAATCGATCAACAGCGGGACGTTTGCCGTGGTGATGGTGTGCCGCCCGGCCTTGAACACGTCCAGCGCATTGCCGTCGCGGAAGAACACCGCCCACTGGCTCTCGCGCACGATCACCTGCGAGCCAATGCGGAAATCGCCAAAGCCCTCTTCGGGGAAGCGATGGACGATCTCATCCTTCATCTCATTCGGATATTCAACAACGTCAAAAATTCTGGCCATGAGTCTCTCCTTTTTGAATTAACGGTTTCATTATAGTCGAATGGACTTTGTTTTTCAATCTCTCTCTACGAATTCCAACCGCAAACGTTGCATTTCTTTGCGGATATTTCCCTCGCCCGATCTTCTCCCTGCTCCCATTCCCGCCTCTCTTCCGACCTCCGAGCGGATTCTGTTCCCCCAACCTTTTCCTCCCGCCATCGCCGCCGCGGGGATCAAATCCCCGCGCTATTCCTACAAAGCCCTTCGGGCTAAAAGCTAATAGCCAATAGCCAATAGCTAACAGTCAACAGCCACTACTCTCTACTCTCTACTCTCTGACTCATCTTCCCCCCCGTCCCCTGATCTCTCACCATCAACACTTCCGCCATGATGCTTACAGCGATCTCCTCTGGCGTCTCGGCTTGCAGTTCCAATCCCATCGGCGAATGGACACGCGCAACCTTTTCCTCGCTCACGCCTTTTTCCTTCAAACCTTTCACTGTTGTTGCCCAGCGCCGTCGCGAACCGATCACACCGATATACGCGGCGGGACTATCCAACAACGGCGCCAGCCCGGCCACGTCCACGCTCGAGCCGCGCGTGGTCAAGACGAGATACGTGCGCGTATCGATCTGAATGTGCGAGGGGAGTTGATCCATTGCCACGGGATAATAGAAATCCGCATCGGGGACCATTTCCGCGTTGCAGAATTCCGCCCGGTCGTCGCTGACCGCCACGCGGAATCCCAGCCACTTGGCGAGGTGTGCCACAGCCTTGCCCACGTGTCCCGCGCCGATCACCACCAGCAGGGGGGGAGGAAGAATGGGTTCCACAAAGACCTCCACCTGGCCGCCGCACACACCGGGGTCGCCGCGCGAGGGATCAGCCATGTTGTAATGCAAATGCTGGGCCTGTCCGTCTTTCAACGTCTGTGCCGCCACCTGCCGCACGCGATTCTCCAATTCCCCGCCGCCGACGGTGCCGAGGAAGCGCCCATCCGCGTAGACCAGCATCTTGCTGCCCACATGGCGCGGCGTGGAGCCTTCGCTCTTCACCACGGTACACAGCGCGGCAGGTTCGTGAGTCTGTTCGAGTTCAGCCAGTGCTTGAAAAATGGATTTCATTGATTTGATTCTATCTCACTTTAACCCGTCATTGAGAGGAGCGAAGCGACGAAGCAATCTCCATACTTGCGTGGGGATTGCTTCGTCGGGAAGAGCACCCTCCTCGCAATGACAGATACATCATGGCCCCCACTGCGGCTGCCAATCGGGTTCGGGATTGTCCACGAGCAGGCGCGTGGAGTGGCCGTCCGCGTTGATGACGAAGAGATCCGCTTGCCCGTCGTTGCGAAGCGAGTTGTAGGCGATGTAGCGTCCATCCGGGGAATATGTCGCGGAGGCGTTATTCCCTCCAAACGTTAACTGGATGGCGTTGCCGCTGGCAAGGTTGAATTGAAATACGTTTTTATCCCCGGCGGGACCAAGACAGATCAGAAGGGATTGTCCGTCCGGTGACCAGTCAATGCTGCCTGTCGCGCCTTCCACGGCATACGTCAGGCGTTGCGTGGGCTGGTCGGGGCGGTTCACATCGAGTATGTGGACCTCGTACGCGTTTGGCTGCCCCGTGGACATGGCGAAAGCGATGCGCCTGCCATCCGGCGACCAGTCCGCGCCGACGATGGTTTGCGGGCCGGTGTAGAGCCTGCGCGGATTTTCTCCCAGCGGCCCCATCACCCAAATGGAGACCGGCCCCTCTGCCGCGCGGTTGAGGAACATGACCTGTTTTCCATCGGGTGAAAATTTCGGCGCGAATGCATTGCCGATGTAGAAGGTGAGTTGTGTCAGTTCCGATTTGGCCAGGTCGTAGCGATAGAGGTCGAAGTAATCTCCCTCGTTGATGGCAAACAGGATCGCGATCCCGTCGGGGGTGAAGGTGGGGTAGTAGTGATTGCGCGGCTCGTCAGTGATCTGGCGGAAGCTCGTCCCGTCCGCGTTGACGATGCAGATGTGGTTCCATTCTCCGCGCGTGCAGGTGAAAACGATTCGTCCGCCTTGCGTGATGAATGCCGAAGTCGGTGTGGGCGAGGGGGTGATCGTCGGTGACGGGGTGACGGTGGAGATATCGTCGGCCTCGAGCGGAATGACCGGTTCGAGCGTGTAGACCGGCACCAGCCACAAAAGCAGGATGATGACCCCCAGAATGATCAGGCTGGCCGGGATGGCAGTTCTTCGCTGCGGTTTCTCGCTGAAGAGGCGCGAGCGGCGTTTGCCTGCGGAGTATTTACTATCAATGGGTGGGAGAGACATTATCTATTTTGAATGTCTGGCTTTTTTCAGATACAGGCTGACTGCTCGTTCGTATTCTGCGCGGTTGATTCCATCATAGGATACTCCGCGGTTTGCATCCCGGGGGGACGACCCTTTATCCCATGGCTTGGCCTTGAGGACACGATCCATCTTCTTCCACTTGGTATGAATCGATTCTCGCAACCGATCATCAAATGCCAGTTTTGTTTTTTCTGTCACGAAGATCGCATCCCCTTCCTGCGAAATGAATCCTTCCGTGGTCAGTCGCGCCAAAGCTCCCTCGATCTCTTCAAATGTAGGGATGGCATGATTGATTCCATCTGCAACAGGAATGAGATCTTCCGGTCTTGCGCCATTTTTTCCGCTTATCAGAATAATGGAAAGTAGTATCCAGGAATCTGAGGCGAGAAACTCTGTCAAGCTACTTCTCCAACAACCCCAACACCACCGGCAGCAACTGTTTCTTGCGCGAGACCACGCCTTGTGCGTCGCGCGTGCCGTCGGCGAGGGGCGGATAGGGCAGGTCGTTGAGGATGGGCGGATGGTTGGAGGAAACGATCAAGCGGCTGGTGCCGCGTACCACGTCGGTGATGAGCAGGACGGCAAAGTCGAGGCCGCG
Source organism: uncultured Anaerolineaceae bacterium (assembly GCA_964399225.1). Lineage (GTDB taxonomy): Bacteria > Chloroflexota > Anaerolineae > Anaerolineales > Villigracilaceae > Denitrolinea. Next base: position 9,454 of record CAYNQA010000034.1, on the reverse strand, counting down.
TTTATCTTTGAGGTCATTGAGCGCCTTGGAAAGCGGCGCGAGGTGATCGGTGAGTTGCACCAGATCGGTCACTTCGGCTTGGGCTACGGCAAACTTGAACCCGCCCGCCTCGAACGGCTTGATGTCGGTGCTGACCACTTCCTCCGGTTTGCGGTTGCTGAACCCGGCTCCCGCCGAGAGGACTTTCTTGCCATACGACTCGATGGTCTCGCCGTTGAGCGGGCTTCCGCCAACCAATGCCCAACGCGCTAGCCGTTGTGCGGCATCCTTGTCGCGCGGGGTGGTGGTGGGAGATGTCAGGATGAGCGTATCCGCCAGCAGTCCAGCCAGAAGCGTGCCGGCCAGGGCGGGCGGCATCGAGAGACCGGCCTCGGCGGTCTGTTCTGTCACGAGCGTCGAGGTCGAGCCGACAATGTCCACGGTGAATTTGATCGGTTGATGCGTGTGTGGGTTGCCGAGACGGTGATGGTCGAGGATCTCGAGCAGTTCAGCTTCCTCGAGCGCGGCAATGGCCTGACGCGGTTCGTTGTGGTCCACGAGGATGATCTTCAAGCGCGGCGGGTTGAGTGTGTCTCGCTGGTTGGCAATGCCGAGGTAGCGCCCGGTCTCGTCCACAACCCAGTACGTATCGTAATCGTCGCGAAGCAACCGGTTGAGCGAGTCGCGGATGTGCGCATTCGCGGAGTACTTCGGCACGCTGGTATCGGCGGCGTCTTTGCACGGCGCGGACATCATCTCGCGCACGGTCGTGTCGCCGGGGCGCGGGCCGAGGATCTGTGAAAAATAATTGAACAGGCTGAAGCCGTTGATCAGGCCGAACGGTTTTCCATCCTCGGTGACCACCGGGGCGATGCCGCCGGTCTTGCTGGCAAGAGTCCACGCGAGGCCGAGTTGCGAATCGGGGGAAATGGTATCGAGGCGGCGCATCACCGATTCGAAACGGGGTGAGGCATCGGTAAGAAGAACAGGCGGTTCAAGGCCGAGTGTTTTCAACACCCAGGCGGTCTGTGGATTGAGAGCCCCTGCACGCGCTGCAGTGGCGTCGACTCCGTCGCGCTGGCGCAGAAGCCATGCGTAACCCATTGCCGAGGCGATCGAGTCGGTGTCGGGATTGACGTGGCCGATAACGTAGGTTTGATTATGCATGCTGTAATTTTATCGCAGGTTGGGGGAGTTGTTGTACTGGGGCGTGCCGCCCTCTTGACAACAATAAATTAACACTGTATATTTACACTGTAAATAAAAGGAGCAACGATGGTCAGGCCGATCAAGAAAAAACAAATTCCCCATTTGCAGGATGCCATCAAGGAGACCGCCTGGAAGCAGATCGCAGAGACCGGCGCAGCAACGCTTTCATTGCGATCGATCGCGCGCGAGTTGAAGATCACCGCTCCCGCGATCTATAACTATTTTTCCTCGCGCGATGATCTGGTCACGGCATTGATCGTGGACGCCTACACCTCGCTCGCAGACTCGCAACTCGACTCCATCGCGGACCTATCCGCCGGCGACCACGCCGCACGTCTTTCCGCCCTCGGTCTGGCGTACCGTGCCTGGGCCGTGACCTACCCCCAGCGTTACCTGCTCATCTTCGGCACGCCGATCCCCGGTTACCACGCGCCGGATTCTGTCACCCTTCCCGTTGCCGCGCGCGGATTAATGCCCCTGATCGGCACTCTGCAGGCGGCTTTCGAGGCGGGAGCCTTGCGCGTGGAGCGCTTGCCAAGGTTGACCACAAAATTCAAATCCTTGCTGAACGAATGGAAGAAGACCGGGGCCGAAGCTGACCTGGATGTGCTTTTTCTGGCCGTCACCATTTGGAGCCGTGTGCATGGCCTGTCGCTTTTGGAGATCAGCAACCACCTCCCACCGGCATTGGTGAACTCCAGTGAACTATTCGAGCGCGAGATCAAGAATATGATCGTGCAATACTTCTAGGCATTTCTAATGAAACCATCCGCACATCAAACCTGGGCCGGAGGCCTGCTCATTGTTACCCCCATCCTGTTCACGGCGGCCTTCACTCTGTTGCAAGTGAACTTTGAATATCCGGATATCCTGCGCCAACCCGCCGCGACAGTGATGGAAAAATTTGCAGCCGGTGGGAGTGGATTGATCTTCAACTGGTACTTGATGGTGCTCTCTTCCATCCTGTTCATTCCAATCGCGGTCATGCTTCATCCTCACGTGGCGCGCGACGATACCCCATATATGAGCGTCGCAACCGCATTCGGCGTGACGGCGGGACTTGTGCAAATGCTCGGCTTCATCCGTTGGCCCTTCCTCGTCCCGACCCTGGCTTCCGCTTACCTCGATCCATCCGCCAGCGAAGCGACGCGTTCCGCAATTGAGGTGACGTTCACAGCCTTCAATCAATATGCCGGTGTTGGCGTTGGCGAGCACCTCGGGTATCTCTTCACCGCACTGTGGACTCTCCTGCTCTGCTTTGCCCTTCCCCGGGCAGGCAGATATCCCTTCTGGCTGGCATGGTCGGGCGGCGCATTGGCCGTGGGTATCTTGCTGGGCACGCTCGAACCGCTCGGTGTCCCTCTCGTTGGGTTGGTCAATGCGATCGCATACAGCCTTTGGGCGGTTTGGCTGGTGGTTTTGGGTGTGTACCTGCTCCGATTTCGAAGGGAAGTGATCAGATGAAATATTTAGTGAAACTCGAAGAGGCAGTTTTATTCTTTTTTTCGGTGTATGCATTTTCGCGACTGGATTTTGCCTGGTGGCTGTATCCTGCGCTGCTCTTTACGCCGGATTTGAGCATGGTCGGTTACCTTGCCGGCCCCAAAGCCGGGGCATGGACTTACAACATCATTCACCACAAGGCCGTTGGGCTTTTGCTCTTCATCCTTGGAACAGGGTTTGCCAGCCAATCCCTGCAACTAGCCGGGCTGATCCTGTTCGGTCATTCCAGCATGGACCGGGTCTTTGGCTATGGCCTTAAGTATTCCGATTCGTTTCAGCACACCCACTTGGGGATCATCGGAAAAAATAACAAGCAGTAAAGGAAACTCAAATGTCTGTGAATCACGTTGTCTTGGGAACAGGCGCGATCGGTCGCGCCATTATGGAAGAGCTTGTCAAGCGCGGAGAATCTGTGCGCATGGTGAATCGCTCGGGGCGGATGGAGGAAGTTCCCGCCGGGGTGGAGGTCAAAGCCGCGGATCTGTACGACCCCGACGGGGTCAAGGAAGTGACGCGCGGTGCGATGGTGGTATATCAGGCGTCCCAGCCGGGATACGATCAGTGGGTGGAAAAATTCCCTGCCCTGCAAGCATCCATCATCAATGGTTTGACCGGCGGCAAGGCAAAACTAGTCATCGTGGAAAATTTGTACATGTACGGCGCGACGAACGGAACGCCGATGAACGAAGACATGCCGCACAATGCGCACACGCGTAAGGGCAGAGTGCGCAGCGAGGTCAGCGCTGCCGCGTTTGAGGCACACCGCGCGGGTAAACTGCGCGTGACCGCCGGGCGCGGATCAGATTTTTTCGGCCCGTGGGGATTGGGAACAGCGGCAATGGGCGAGCGTACGTTCTACCCCATGTTACGCGGAAAGGCCGCGAACCTGGTGGGCAATGTGGACGCGCCGCATACCCATACCTACATCCCTGACTTCGGCAAAGCTCTGGTGATCTTGGGAGAGCGCGATGAAGCCGATGGTAAACCCTGGCATGTGCCGAACGACTCTCCGCGTGTGACTCAGCGCGAAATGGCGGCAATGATCGCCGGGGAAATGGGCCTGCCTCTCAAGGTGAGTGCAATGGGGCGAGCCATGATGTGGGTGGGCGGATTGTTCATCCCTGATGCGCGGGAAATGGTGGAGATGATGTATGAATTCGAACAGCCGTTCATTGTCGACTCGAGCAGGTTCGAGAAAGCGTTTGGCATGAAAGCCACGCCGATGAAAGAAGCGATCAAAGAGACCGTGAAGTGGTATCGGGCACATTTGCATTAAACCTGCGAAGAAAAAACTCCACCTCAAGATCTTGATGAGGTGGAGTTTTTTGATCCAGGTGAGATTAGCCGGGCAGATAGGGGTCTTCCGTCTCCGGTAACAGGAAGAGCGGGTCAAGCGCTTGAATGAGCGCCTCGAAGATCGAACCATCACTGTAGTGGCCGTAGAAGCGCCAGACAGGTTGGATGTAGACCGGCCCCGCGGCGGGTTCGGTCAAGTAGCGCTGATTCGGAACATAGTAAACCAGCTCGATTCTCTCGATCGTCAGCGTGGGCGGTTCGCCCGCCGGGCCGAGCGGTGGTTCGGGTAGGACGCTCGGCTGATCCGCACTGACGGTGACCTCCATCGGCAGCCCATTCTTCGGATTGATTGCCAGACTCGTGCTGTAAACGCAAAGGGTCGGGTAACCTTCATAGGTTTGATCCGGGATCGCGAGAGCTTCCGCAAGCAGGAGATCGCCGGGTAGGCCTGTGAGCGGTGCGCCGCTTAAGGGGTCGAAACAACCTGTATTGAGTTCCACATAGGTGGTCCCGTTCGTGTCGGTGAACAGGCGCAATTCCTGGCCGTTGACCGTCGCATCCGATTCCGTGCCTTTGAATATTTGATATTGCAGGCCGGGGAAGGGAATCTCGTATCGCTCGATTTTCAATGACGGAATGCCAATGGCGGGATCATAAGAGATCTCTCCCCACACGTTCACCGGCCTTGCATTGTTCGATTGGAGCGACTCCAAACCTTCGCCCTCCAGCGTCAGGTACGGATAATCCATATTATTCGTCAGGAACCCATACACCACACGCTGGCCTCCATCCGCCTGTTCATAAATGGTGATGTTGAGGATGCCGCGCTGCCCGTCAAATCGTTCTGGCGGCATGGCGGGAGTGAACGGGATGACGATGGTCTGATCGATCTTCAAATCTGAACAATCAGGCGAAAGACCATTGGCAGCGATCAACGACTGAACATCCACAATGAATAAAGCGGAAATACTTTGACACGTATCGCCCGCGACAACCACATAAGGGAACCCCGCCTCGCTTCCTCCCGACGGGATCGCGGGTGAGGCCGTCGGGAGCGGCACCGGCGTCCCGGACAGATTGATCTTATAGAAGCCTAATCCGCCGCCGCCACCGCCGCCACCGCCAAACGACCGTCGATCATCGAGGATCTTCCATTCGAAGGTGTCTCCCTGTTTCACGCCGGTCACATAGATGTTCTCTGTGGGCACAGGCACTTCCGCCGGAACGTCCGGCAGGGTATACACTGATCCATCGGCGGTGACGATGACAACGTTATTACCGTCGCGTTCCAGCGACCCGAAGAGCGCGTCCTCGTAGCCGTCATATTCCCTCCAGGAATCAGCGATGAAACTCTTGGAACCATCGCTGCTGGATGTGAAGCGCCCGGTCAGCTCCACGAAGGTGTTTGGCAAGTCCGGCCGAACATCCGTAATGTTGCCGGTCACCGTATATCCGTCGACGGTCACAAGCGGGGAGCTGCCCTCTGCCGATGGATATGAATTCATCCAGCCCCACACGGTCACTGTCTCATTCTCGCGCCGTGGACGAGTCCAGGCGCTCATTGGCTCGTAAGGTGAACTCTCCCCGATGGTATACCCGGGCTCGCCGGCGTTATCGAGCAACTTATCGAAAGCATCCTGGGCAGTGATCAGTTGGTATGTCTTGTCGTCAACGGGGGCATATTGTGTCAGGCTGGCATAAACGGCAAACAATCCGTCCGCGCCAAATTGGAAGGTCAAACCTGAATACGAGAAAAATTCGTAATTAAGGGGCAGGCCTTGAGGCATGAGAGGATTAACGTTGTACGTGCCAGGCATGCCCATTTCCTCGATCGTATACTCGAAGTTGAATCCCTTGTCTGCAAGGAAAGCACGGATGGTCGCTTCAGCATTGGGATGATCCACCGGGTTGTACGAAGTGATGTACATGGTGTAATCGGGATAGTAGTAAAAATATTGGTCCGAGCGCACTTGCAGGCGCTGGTTGCCATCCACCACGAGGAAGTCGTGTGCTGCATCGCCGGGCACCTCGGGTGGGACAAGATAGATTTGGCCGCTCATGCCGAATTGGTCAGCTAGCGCGCGCGCACTTTCAAGAGTGGCATGCTGGCTGGGCTGTAGGAGATATAGCGGCAACTCAGTCGGCAGTTCGGGGAAGGGCGCGTTGAGATAGAGTGTGGTGCCATTCCAATCGAATGCGCTGCCGTTGGGTTTATCCCCGTTGATCACAGACGGGGCCGGGGTGGGGGTTGCCTCATTTGGCGTGGATCCGGATGCTGGTTGTGGCGGGGTGGGTGTAAGTGTCGTGATTCCCCAGTTGAGGACGAAGGCCAGGGTGGCGAGAGCTGCCGCCCAGCCAATGGATGGGATGATTTTTTTCATGGGATTTTTGAAGAATCCGCGTTTGGGCCGATGCGCGGCTTTGAGTTTTTTCTCGAGGTCGGCTTCAAACGCGGGGTTTGGGTGAATGGATCCCGCAAGCTGTTCGAGTTTGTTGGCCGTTTCCAGTTCCTGCGGGGTGAGTTTTTCGTTGGTCATTTTTCCACCTCCAATGCGAGGGGCGTCCGTTCGCGCAGATCTTGAAGTCCGCGGGAAACTAGCATTTTCACCGCAGATTCGCTTTTACCGAGCACACGTGCCGACTCGGCGTGACTAAGACCGCTAAAGTAGCACAAGATGAGCGCTTCGCTCCGGTCCGGGCTGAGCTGCCGTAAGGCGTGGGTGACCATGTTGAGTTGGATGCGTTGGTCCGCCAGCTGTTCGGTCAGAAGACCGGGCGCGGGGAGCTCCACCGCATCGTTCAACGAGACCTCTGGCCGGAGCTTTCGAAAGAAGAGCGCCCGCTTTCGCGATGCGATCCCCATTAACCAGGCGGCAAAGGGGGCTTCGCCCCGGAAGGAGGAAAGGCCTTCGAGAGCAGCCATAAAGGTTTGGGAGGTGAGGTCTTCGGCATCTTTCACATTGCCGGTATGAGCCATGTGATAGCGATAGACACGGTCCACGTTGCGCCGGTAGAGTTCAGCGAACGCTTCTCCGTTAGTCTGTGCTTCACGGACCAGGATGTGTTCGTTCAAGGGTGGGCTTTCGGTTCGAAGTACTGTGGATTGCATAAGCCTCCTGCATGGATTGTGCGCACATGGTTAAGTTGCAGGAGGCAGAAAAAGGTAACAGGCAGTTTCCAGGCTAAGATCGCCGTGGTTTACTCATCAGGATAAATTTTCCAACCCAGTTCTTCGGCAGCCTGAGCGTTCATTTTTTCTGGAAGATCCACCAGGATGGCACTTGCCTCAACAAGAAGCGTTCCATCCTGATCGTACATGTACGCTTTTGATTCGCCTGTCCATCGCATACGCCGCAATTGTTTTCCCACGATCTTGAGCGGCTTGCCGATGGGTACTTTTTGTTTATATTTAACAGTTAGTTCCGCTGTATACATCATATTGGAGTTGCCCGGATCGGTTCCCATGAAGGCGCGGCCGACAGCCTCATCCAAAATTGTGGCGGTAACGCCTCCATGAAGAATGCCCGGGTACCCCTGGTACTCTTCCGGGGCGATGAATTCTGCCGTAACTTCATCGTCCGCCGTCTGGTAAAACTTGAGTTTCAGGCCGATGGGATTTTCTAGGCCGCAGGCAAAACAGTGACGCGAGTTGGGTTGTTTGATTTTCATGTTGTTCCTCGTGGAAGGCTCAGCCCCAAATGGGGGTGGCCTTTTCGTTCCTATTTCTCACCCCAGTGGATGGCGATCGTGCCAAACATCAGGCGCTCGTATCCCACCATGCGGAATCCGACAGCGGCCATGTGTGCTGCCAATTTTTCTGCCGTGACGAAATTCTCGGTGGTGTCGGGCAGGTAGTTATAGGCGTCACCTTGACCGGAGATCAGGCGTCCGAGTGCAGGGATGATGACATGCATGTGAAACCAAATAAAGGGGGAGAGAAGATTTTTCTTCGGGCGCGTGGTATCGAGAATCACGATCCGTCCACCGCGCTTCAACACGCGATACTGTTCTTGAAGGCCTTTGTGTAGATCGGTGACGTTGCGCATTAGGAATCCGGAAACGACTGCATCAAACGCGCCATCCTTGAATGGCAGGCGCAATGCGTCGGCGGCGGAGAAGGGCAGGGATCCGTTCCGCTTCCCAACACGCATCATCTCGAGGGTGAAGTCGGCAGCGGTGATGCGCACTTCGGGCTGCTGGAGCATGGCTTCGCGAGCCAGGTCTCCTGTCCCTGCGCCGATATCCAGCAAGCGCGAACCCGCTTTGAGGTCGGCTAGAGCGATCACGTGACGGCGCCAGCGGACATCCTGCCCGGCGGTCATTAAGCGATTCATCAAATCGTAGCGTCCAGCAATGCGTGTGAACATGTTTTGGACATAGGTGGCGCGTTCTTGTCCGGTAAGTTGTGTCATGAAGTCTCCTGAAAAACTCGGGCAATTATACCCAGAGCGAGGTGCGCGCGTGAACATGCCCTCAAAAGGATCACATGATACAATGCGGCGATGTCCAAGGAAAAACCAACTTTATTTCAGGTCTGGTGGATGGCAATCCGCCCAAAAACATTGCCGGCTGCTGCATCTGGTGTGGTGATGGGATCCGCCCTTGCATGGCGTGACGGGATGTTTCAACCACTGCCGGCATTTGCCGCCTTGCTGGTGGCTTTGCTGCTGCAGATCGGCTCCAACGTTGCAAACGATGTCTTTGACTTTGAACGCGGCGCAGATACTTCAGAGCGGCAGGGGCCGTTGCGTGTGACTCAAGCGGGGTTGCTGACTCCCCGCCAGGTGAAGCAGGGGATGTGGATCATCTTTGTGCTGGCGGCACTGTGTGGGTTGTATCTTGCCCTTTTGCGCGGGCCGGTGGTGATCATGATCGGAATTGCAGCGATCATTTCTGCGATTGCCTACACAGGCGGTCCTTTTCCTCTCGGTTACTACGGACTGGGTGATTTGTTTGTTTTTGTTTTCTTTGGTCTTGCCGCTGTGGCCGGCACATATTTTATCCAGGCTGGAACGGTTTCGATTGCCGCATGGTGGATGTCCGTGCCGGTTGGTTTGATCATCACAGCGATTTTGGTAGTCAACAACCTGCGTGATATCGAAAACGACCGCAAGGCCGGCAAGCACACGCTTGCTGTACGGTTGGGCGAGAAAGGCGCGCAGATTGAATACTGCGTCTGCATGGCAATTGCATTTCTTGTGGTTCCCGCTGCTGCCCGCTCGGGAATTGTTTCATGGTGGACGGTGCTGACATGGCTGTCTCTCCCGTTGGGTTACAAGGCAACCCGCCTTGTGCTTACGCAGCGAGGCCGTCCGCTGAATGCTGCTCTGGCGGAGACCGGGCAGACCGCGTTGGTGTTTAGCCTTCTATTTTGGGTGGGAGTTTTGCTGGCGTAGACTCGGTTTGCTCTGCGGGATCTGATTTATCCTTTGATCAATTTCTCGGGAGTTAGATCGTTAAGTGTTCC
>CAYNQA010000033.1:0-17181 GCA_964399225.1 uncultured Anaerolineaceae bacterium | reverse complement strand
TCCATCCCGAGTCGTTGAAACAGGATGACAACATCAATCAAACCGATTCCGCGGAGGAACACATCAACTCAATAGTCACGCCGGAAGATACACTGGCAGGCTTCATCCGTCTTTCGTTGCCGAATGAAAACTCCCCCGCCACCGGCATGGACGATCTGACCGGCGCGGCGCTGATCCGCGAGGTGCATGTGTACGGGCAGTCGCTCCCCGTCGGCGCGGACCGGGCCGGGGCGGCGCAGCACGTCGGTCTGGGTACCCGCTTACTCGTCGAGGCAGAGGCGGCGGCGAAGGCGCACGGGTTCAGCCGCATGGCGGTCATCTCTGCGGTTGGCACGCGCGGTTATTATCTCGACCGCGGATTCGAACGCGGTGAATACTATCTGGTGAAAGAACTGTAGGGCGGAATGACATTCCGCCCCACCCAACCATGAACATCTACCTCGAACTCTTCCTGACCTTCCTCAAGATCAACCTGCTTAGCACGTCGGGGCCTGCCTCGGTGGGATTGATCTACAACGAGATGGTGGAACGGCTCCATCTCATCACCGATGCGCAGTATGTGCAGGCGGTGGGTTTCGCCTCGGTCCTGCCCGGCTCCGATGCCCTGCAAATGGCCATGTACATTGGCTACAACGCAGCCGGCATCATCGGCGGATTGGTGGCATTGCTGGCTTCGATCCTGCCGCCCACATTGATCATCCTGGCGGTGGTATCGATCCTTCACCGTATGCGCCGCGAGGCCTGGGTGAGCAGTTTCATCGAAGGACTGACGCCCGCCATCGTGATGGTGATCCTCTTTGCTGCGTGGAAGATCTTCCAAAAAGGCGGCGAGACCGGCTGGCAGGGTTGGTTGGTTGGTGGTGTAAGTTTGGTGGCTCTTCTCTTCAATGCACCCGAGCGTTTGGTGATCATCGCGGCGGCACTCCTGGGAGTCTTCTTCTTCTCATGAATCAGCCCTCCAAGTTTTCCGTCTGGTGGAAATTGTTGTGGATGTTCCTGAAGGTGAACCTGCTTTCTCCCTCGGGACCTGCTTCCATTGGTTTGCTCTACAAGGAAGCGGTCGGCACGATCATGAACGAGGAACGGTTTGTGGAGGCGGTGGGATTCTCGAATGTGCTGCCCGGCAGTGAGGCGCTTAAGCTGGCCATGTTCGTGGGCTACGCGGCAGGCGGCATCCCCGGCGTGCTCACGGCGCTGCTTGGCGCTGTCCTGCCGCCCACGGTGATGATGCTGGTGGTGGCCTTCGCCCTTCAGCAATTCCAGCACGAAGACTGGCTCGACGGATTCGTGGCTGGAATGAGTCCCGCCGTGGCGGCGCTGATGGTGGCGGTCTCGTGGCAGTTATCGCAGGCCACACGCGCCAAACGCATCACACGCCGCTTCCTCGTCATTGCTGCAGTGAGCGGCATTGCGCTTTACTTCGATGTGCCCTCTCCCCTCGTCCTGCTTGGCGCCGGCGTGCTGGGAGTCATTTTATATCGTTAGGCAAATTATGAAACCGGAAATCATCATCTTCACGAACGGACGGCCGACGACTCTCCCCGCCATCGAATACGGCGCCTGGATGGGCGCATCCATGCAGACTTCGGTGCGGCTCATCGGGGTGGACGAGGATCCCTCGCCCTCCCAGATCGATGAAGATACGCACCCGCTCGAGGCGGTATTCGAGCAGGCAGTGGAGATCTTCACGAAGGCAGGGACCGAATATCATCTTGAGATCGAGCAGGGCCATGCCGAGGAGGTCATTCCGCGCCGCGCGAATGTGAAGGATGCGCTGGTGGTGGTCGGTCCGCTCGGACGCCCGCCCCTGCGCCGCTTTCTGAGCGGGCGTTCCTTCCATACCATCATGGAGCATGTGGCCGCGCCGATCGTGTACGTGCCGCAAGTGAAACTGCCCCCGAAGAAATTGCTGGTGTGTCTCGGCGGCCTGGGCTATGAATTGACCGCCGAAATGCTGGCGATGAAAGTAGCCGGCATGACACATGCCGAAGTGGTGTTGCTCACGGTTGTCCCGCCCGTGGACCTGGATTATCCCGAGGCGCGTGTGATGCGCGAAAACTGGCAGCACCTCGAACAAACCGACACCCTGGCCGGGCGCAGTTTACGGCGGGGGCTGGAGCTTGCGCGTGACGCCGGCCTGCAGGTTTCGGTCAAGGTGCGCAACGGGAACGTGATCGAGGAGATCATGGCCGAGGTGACCGAGGGGAACTACGATCTGTTGTGCATGGGTTCACCGTATAGCTCGAACGCCTTGCGGCAGTTGTACACTCCCAACGTCACTGCCGAGATCGCCGAGCACGACCGGGTGCCGATCCTGACGGCGAGGTTCGCGAGACCGGGGTAGAGGCAAGCAAGCTGAAACAAAAACAGGTACACAAATGTGTACCTGTTTTATTATCTGTACAGATATGGGTCAGATCCCCGGCGTATATTTCTTTTCCCAGGCAGCAATGGCTGCGCGGATCTCAGCCTGGATCTGGGGATCGGTCACTTCACCCACACCGTTGAACTTTTGATTCCCGACCACTACGATCACAGTCCCTTCGGCTGATTCCACCAGCTTGATCCCGCGGTCTGCGAATGGACCGCCCGCGAGGCGCATTTGCAGGATCTCGTCGATCTGACCGACCATGCTGAGCGGCGCGGCCGGTTTCTCATCCTTCTTTGCGGCGGGCAGGGGAGTCGCTGGGGCAGGCATGACAGCGGGAACCGATCTGGGGGCTGAACTGGCCGGCGAGGACGGGGCCGCTACAGGCGCGGGAGGAGGCGCAGGCGGCGCGGGGGTTGCAGCGGTCTTAGCCTCGATCCATGGACGCAGGATGTTGATCAGCATGATGAGTCGTTTGCGGCTCGCGTCGGAGATGGGCGTGGTCTCCACGGGCTGGCCGTCGAGGTCGAGGCGCGGACGTTCGCCATCATCGAGCCAGAGGCGCAGGAGCGATCTGCCCGGCAGGCGGGGCGCAGGAGGCGGGGCGGCCTGTTGCGCTGCGCGCAGGTCGGCAAGGGCGCGCTCCGCTTCCGTCTTGGCATGTGAAGCGACGTCGGCTTTCAGTTCGGCATCCTTGAGTTTCTTTTTCGTTTCTGAATTGAAACTATAGAAACCGAGCAAGGAGCCAAGGAAAAAAACAACAATGATGACGATGACCAATTGATATAAAGGCCAGGTGACGGTGGCAAATTCAACCTGCATGGCTACCTCTTCTTTTGGCATTTCGGGCAGATGTGCGTTCCGCGCTGCCCAACAACCAGTTTCACGATCTTCGTACCGCAAACCGGACACGGCTGAGCGGTTCTATCATACACCCGAAAATAATTTTGGAACTCACCGCCGCGATAGACCCAATCGATGGATGCGCCGTTGCGGCGGATGCCTTCGGCCAGCACCGCGCGGATCGCTTCGTGCAGACGGGCGGCCTGCTCCCGTCTGACGGATACCGATGCGCTCAACGGATGCAATTTCGCAATGTGCAAACACTCATCCGTGTAGATATTGCCGAGGCCGGCCAGGAAGGTCTGGTCGAGCAGGAGCGGCTTGAGCTGGCGGTTGCGCGCGCGCAGGTTTTCATACAGCCACTGCGGCGTGAATTCATCCGAGAATGGTTCCGGGCCGAGATTGCCGATGACCGAGTCGGGATCATCGGTGAGCCAGACGCGGCCGAACTTGCGCGTGTCGTTGAAGACGAGAAATCTCTCTCTGCCGATCGCAGGGGATGGACCGGGGGTGAGGGCCAGGATCAATCGGTCGTGCTTTTCGGGATCGTAACCGGCGCCTTTTATAAACAAGTCGCCGCTCATGCGCAAGTGGACAAACAGGCTATCCCGCGAGAGGCGAAAGTGCAGGTACTTGGCACGGCGGCCCACCTCGATGAACTTTTGTCCACGGATGCGCTCTTTGAATTGTTTGGCCGAGGGGGTTTCGAGGGTGCGCGCCCAACGCACGTCCGAATCCAAAACCTCCGCGCCAAGGAGATCTGGGCGGAGGCTGCGGGCAATGGTCTCTACTTCGGGGAGTTCGGGCATGGCAGGTTTCAAGTGCGAGGTGTCATGTGCCAGGTAAAACTTGACACCTGACACATGACACTGGAATACTATTCGTTGAACATCTCTCCGACGCTGCGTCCCTCGTGAGCGCGGCGCATCACTTCGCCGAGCATCGGCGCGATCGAGATGACAGTGATCTTGTCTTGCAGGTATTTCATCTTCTCCGGCGGGATGGCCACGGTGTCGGTGGTGATGATCTGCTTGATGGGAAGTTCCGCCAGGCGCTGCGCTCCCTTGCTGGAAAGGATCGCGTGGACGAAGCACAGGTACACGTCGCGGGCGCCGTTCTTTTTAACGATGTTGACGGCTTGCGAGATCGAGCCGCCGGTGTCCACTTCATCATCCACGATGATGACATCGCGGTCTTTCACGTCGCCGATCAGGGTCAGGGCTTCGGCGTTGGCGTCGTTGCCGGTGCGGCGCTTCTCGATGAACGCGATGGTCGTGTTCAGGTCGGCGGCGTAGTTGCGTCCCTTTTTGGCAAAGCCCAGGTCCACAGCAACCACCACAGGGTCCTGCATGTGCGCGCGCAGGTTGGAGTTGATGTAATCGGTGAGCAGGGACGAGGCGGTCAGCACGTCGCCGGGGATGGAAAAGAATCCCTGGATCTGCCCGGCATGCGGGTCGAAGGTCATGTAGCGGTCAGCGCCGGCCACCTCGATCAAGTCCGCCACAAGGCGCGATGTGATCGGCACGCGCGGCTGGTCCTTCTTATCAGAGCGGCCATAACACAGGTAGGGCACCACAGCGGTGATGCGGGCGGCCGAGTCGAGCCGCAGGGTCTGGATGGTGATGAGCAATTCCATCAGGTTGCGGTGCACCGGCGAAGCCGTGGACTGGATCAGGTACACATCCTGTCCGCGCACGCTGCCCTTGAGTTTTACAAAGATATTCTCATTCGGGAACTCGATCACTTCCTGCTTGCTGGTTTCGATCTTGAGATAATCGGCGATCTTCTTTGCGAGGTCGGGCGAACCGGTACCGGCAAAAAGTTTAATGTCGCCGTAAACCCGCAATTCATGGTTATGTGAATGTGTTTTCATCGATTCTCCTTCGGGCGCGATTCCCATTCGCTTTTCAATACACTCATGATGTGAACGTCCCCGTACTTGCCGTGCTTGAACACAGCCTCGCGCAGGGTGCCTTCCAATTTAAACCCGGCCTTCTCGTATGCGCGCACAGCACGCGGGTTCTCCGCATAGACACGCAGCATGACACGGTTCAGGTTCAATGTTTCAAAGCCGTGACGCAGCAACAACCGCATCGTCTCGGTGCCGAGGCCTTTGTTCCACGCAGACTTGTCGCCGATCATGATGCCGAGTTCGCCGGAGCGTGCCACTGTATCCACGTCGAAGAACGTGCAATTGCCGATCAAGCGCCAGCCTTCACCGTCGCGCAGGTCGATGCCGAGAGGTTTCTCACTCGGCGAACGGTGCGCAATACCATCGAACCAGCGCTCCTCGTCCGTCAACGACATCGGCAGAAACAGCGACAGGCCAAAGGTCACCTCGGGATCGTTGACCCATTCGAGGAATTTCTTCACATCCTCGCGTTCGATGGCGCGTAAACGGATGCGTTCGCCATAGATGATGCTCACGGTTTCCTTCCATTCACCAGCAGTTGCACGGCCTCCCACGGGGAGAGGTTGTGCTCAAAAACGTTCTGCACGACCGACTCAAACTTCCCATCCGACACTTCAGCGCGGAAGCGGGACATCAACGCATCCTGCAACAACGCCTCCAACTCGGACCGCAGGCGGGCCTGCTCTCGCTGACCCCATTCTCCCGTCGAGCGCAGATGCGCGGCGTGTTTGGCGATGGCGCCGGCAAGCTCCGCGATCCCCTTCCCCTCCACAGCCACCGTGCGCTGGATGGGGGGAATCCACAACGGGATCTTCGAGTCCAGCGGTGCGCTGGCCGCCATTTGCTGGCCGTGATGCAAAAATATTTTCTGCGTGGGGTGCGCCAGTTCGAGCATGGACTTGAGCGCCTTCTCGGTATTCTCCACGCCGGGGCGATCGGCCTTGTTGATGGCAAGCACATCCGCGATCTCGAGGATGCCCGCCTTGATGGCCTGAATGTCATCGCCGAGTCCGGGCGCTTCCACTACGACAGTTGTGTGGGCGAGGCGGGCAATATCCACCTCGTTCTGTCCCGCGCCGACCGTTTCGATCATGACCACGTCGAATCCCGCCGCGTCGAAGACCTGCGCCACTGCCGCGGTGGCCTGCGCCAACCCGCCGAGCGAACCGCGCGAAGCCATCGAACGGATGAACACCCCCGTGTCGCCGGAGAGGTCGCGCATGCGCACCCGGTCGCCCAGCACGGCTCCGCCGGTGAACGGGCTGGAGGGATCCACGGCCACAATGGCAACGCGTTTCCCTTCCTTGCGGTAATGCAGCGCGATCTGATTCACCAGCGAGGATTTGCCGGTGCCCGGCGCGCCGGTGATGCCGATCAGGTGCGCGTTGCCGGTGCGCGGAAACAATTCTGCGAGGGCCTGGCGCGCCGCGGGCGAATCGTTTTCCACCTGCGTAAGCAGGCGGGCCAACGCGAGGCGGTCACCGGTCAAAACGGATTCTGCGAGAGTCATAAGTGCCATCAACAAAGTGACAGTCACCTGTGAAGTGACTGTCACTTGATGCCTTTACTTGATCGCCTCGCGAATCTCGCGGATGATATCTTCTGTGTTTGCGCCGGGACCGTAGATGCCGGTCACGCCCATTTCGTGGAGCCGCGGCACATCCTCATCGGGAATGATGCCGCCAACGAAGACGTGCACGTTGGCTTGCCCGTTGGCCTTGAGCAATTCGAGCACACGCGGGGCCAGTGCCATGTGCGCGCCGGAAAGGATCGAGAGCCCCACCACGTCCACGTCCTCCTGCAGTGCGGCTTCGGCGATCATTTCGGGCGTCTGGCGCAGGCCGGTGTAGATCACCTCCATGCCTGCATCACGCAAGGCGCGTGCCACCACTTTCGCGCCGCGATCATGGCCGTCGAGTCCGGGCTTGGCTACCAATACACGAATCTTTTTATCGGTCATACATCCTCCGGGAATGTGTTCGCGCTGATTATACTATGGAGATATTTTCGATTTTGAGAGGAGATCGGGGTGAAATAATTCAATCGGGCATTGCACATCCCGCATTCCATCAAAAATAATATCATCCATATTTCCCAGTGAAACACCAACTTTTTTACCATACCAGCGGCGGCTTTCCTTTAATGAAGGATGGTATACTTCATTCATGCATACGCCGAAACCGCAATGGACGGAATGGGCGAAATCCCTGCAACGCCTGAAAATCGATTCATTCACCGCCTGGCTTCTCGAGGCGGGCGCGCCTGTCGCCCTGCTTGGAGCGCAGGCGCTTTTTATTGCCTCGCCCTTCCTCGGCAAGAACAGTGAAGCGCTGGCTCATCTGCTGGAAAACGCGGAGGAAACGCGCGCCTTTGCGGCGTTCCTCCGTGAGGAGACTCTCTCTGCATGACCCCACTTCTCGGACTCGCAATCTTTCTCATCGCCGCCGTGCTATTGTTCGCGCTTACGCTGATGCGGCGACGCTCGCCTGCGTTCTTCCGCGACATCCTTGCGCTCGGTCGTTTACGACGGGCGGCGGGAATGGCCGTGGAAGAGGGCACCCGCATCCACGTCTCGCTCGGACGCGGAAAGTTGGCCGGACAATCCGGCGCGAGCGGCCTGGCCGGGCTGGCCCTGCTGCGTCAGGTCAGCGAGCAGGCATCCATCAGCGACCGGCCTCCCGTGGCCAGCGCCGGTGATGCCGCGCTTGCCATCCTTGCGCAAGACACGCTTGAATCGGCCTACAAGGCCGCCGGCGCGGAAGAGCACTATCAACCATCGAATGGACGCGTGACCGGATTGACGCCTTTCTCGTATGCAGCCGGCACGATGCCCCTCATTCGCACCGAGCAGGTCTCCACCAACGTGTTGATCGGTGACTTCGGTCCCGAGGCGGCCCTGCTCGTGGATGCCGCCGAACGCGAGAATGCGCTCACCGTGGGTGCAGCCAATGACCCGACCGGGCAGGCTGTGCTCTTTGCCACCGCCTCCGACCCGCTGGTGGGCGAGGAACTTTTCGCTGCTCCGGCCTACACCGGCCGCGACCCCGCCCGACGCGCCAGCGTGCAGGTGCAGGATGTTCTGCGCTGGCTGTTGATCGTTGCTCTGGTGGGCGCCGCAGCCTTGAAACTGGTGGGGGTGCTATGAAAACTCGTCCTCTGGCCACTGCCATTGCCATCGCCGCCGGGTTGATCGTGCTGGCCGGTTATTTCGTTCCTTCCCTTGATTTCATCCGCATCACCATGACCCAATGGGCGGTCGTTGCAGGCGGGGCAGCAGTATTGGTTGGTATTGGCAACCTGTTCTCCGTCCACTTTCAGCGTGTGCGCCGCCGTGAAAAAGATTCGATCTATAGCTTGATCCTGCTGCTTGCCATGGGTGGCACGCTGCTGGTCGGTGTGTTTAGCATCATCCTCAGCCAATCGTTAGCGTGGCTCCAACCCGTGGTGGAGACGGTCATCTTCCCGGTCGAGGCTTCGCTGATGGCGCTCCTTGCGGTGACACTGGTGTATGCCAGCATCCGTCTTCTGCGCCGCCGTCCCGATGGCATGAGCATCATCTTCCTCATCACAGCGCTGATCGTGATGATCGGCTCCGTGTCCCTGCCGTTGATCGGAGGCCTGCCCATCCTCAGCGATTGGATCGCCCCATGGCTGACCTATGGCATCGCTCCCGGCGGCGCGCGCGGACTTTTGATGGGCGTGGCTCTCGGCGCACTCGTCACCGGTCTGCGTGTGCTCTTTGGCATGGATCGTCCTTACGGGGGTAAATAATGGCTGACATTCTTTGCCCGCATTGCAATATGCCCAACCCCGACGACCAGAACATCTGCTCGTTCTGCCGTCAACCCCTGCATATCGCCTCGGATGACGAAGCCATTCGCCCCGGCGACATGCCCACCAAAAAGACCACGGCTGAACTCGAACCGATCCTGCCGCAGTGGCTGCGCGATGCGCGCACCATGGCCCGCGAAAGCGCGGAGGAAGATGAAGCCGAACAAGCCGCCGCAGCCGCCAAGCCTGCCGCTGAGACACCAGGGCCTGCCGATTGGCTGGCCGGTCTCGAAGCTGCCGCCAGGGAAGAAGAGAATGAGGACGTTCCCGATTGGATGCGCAGCATGGCTCCATCCAAACCGGCGCCTGCCACTCCCAAACCGGAAACGCCCGCGCCGCCCAAAGAGATCACGCTCACGAAGCGCCATGAGATCTCGTGGGATGATGAACCGACTCCTGCGCCGCGCGCCAGCGAGCCGCCTCCCACCGGTCCGCTGGGCGCCATTCGGTCGGAGGATGGCATTCCCTACTGGCTGAAGAACATGAACGCGGAAGAACCCGCGGAGGAAAAGAAGGAAGTCTCTGATTTCCTGGCCAAACAAGAACAGGAACCCCCGCAGGGAAATGCATCGCCGTTCCAAAGCGGCACCTTCCGCCCAAGCACCGGCGAGTTGATCAACTGGCTGGATAAAATGTCGCCGCAGGTGGGTGAGGCTGCGCCCTCGATGCCCAGCGCAGACGTGCCCGCCTCGGAACCCCTGCCGGACTGGATCTCGAAACTGGAAAGTGAACCCGCCGTAGAGGCTTCCTCTCCAACGGACAGCGACTTCAACTTCGACTGGCTGAAGGAAGAATCATCCAAGCCGTTCGCACCGTTCCAGGGCTCGCAGATTCCGCAGGATCTTCCACCCGCTGAAGCGGCCGAGGAACCCGAAGCGACCGAACTGCCAGACTGGATGAAACCCAGCGAGGAAACGAACCAGGCTCCGCTCAGCTTTGCATCGCTTGAACCGGCCGCCGAGACCCCGGCTCCCGCAGCAGCGCAAGAGGAAGTGCCAGACTGGCTGGCCAACATGGCTGCGCAGACGGCCGAGCCCGCTGCAGCGAACGAAGCGCCAGACTGGCTCTCTTCATTGCCGGCTGCACCACAGTCCGAACCGGTTCAGGAAGAGCCGGCCAGCAGTGTACCGGATTGGATGCAGACCTTCGCATCAGAATCGGCGGGTGCTATTGCTGCTGCACCTGCAACAGAGGAGAGCCTGCCCGATTGGATCAAGCCCGCGATGGAGACACCCGCACCGCAGGCGGAAGAAGCGCCCACGTTGGACTGGATCCAACCTTCGGCGATCACATCGCCAGCTGCGGAGGAGAAACCGTCCGCCCTGCCGAGTGTCCCCGCGTTTATAACCAACGAGGATCAAAACAACGACCTGTTCGCCGTGGATATGCCCGACTGGCTTTCGAGCATTGCCCCGGCGGAAATGAAATCGGCCACTGCCAACCTGCCTAAAGCCGAGACACCCAAAACCGACTCGATCGCGCCGGCCGAATTGCCCTCGTGGGTGCAGGCCATGCGCCCGGTGGAGGCGGCCCTGCCCGGCACGCCCGCCACGCAGGAGCCGATCTCGCGCCCGGCCGAGGTGGATGGTCCGCTGGCGGGCTTGCGCGGTGTGCTGCCCGATATGCCCGGCGTGAACGTGGCCGGCAAACCGCGGATCTACTCCATTCGTCTTGAGCCCAATGCCGACCAACAGCAACACGCGGCCATGCTCGAGAAAATGATCGAAGCCGAAACACAGGCCAAGCCGATGCGCGGCACGTCGTTCCTGCTCGGCGCCCAGCGTGTGCTGCGCTGGATCATCACCGGCGTTCTGGTGCTGCTGGTCACGCTCGTGCTGTTCGGGCGGACGCAACTCACTCCGCTGCCCATCTTTTTGAATCCTGAAACAAGCCTGGCCCTGCAAGCCGTGAACACGGTGCCGCAAGATGCGCCGGTGCTGTTGGTGTTCGACTATGAACCCGCCCTGGCCGGCGAACTTGAAGCCGCCGCCGCTTCGCTTTTGGACTATCTGACGGTGGCCCGCAACCCGAGCTACTCGGTCCTCTCCACCTCGCCGACCGGCGCGGCACTGGCCGAACGCTTCCTGCCCCGCTCCGGCTTGATCGCCCGGGAGCGCGTCATCAACCTCGGTTATCTGCCGGGCGAATCGACGGGCATCCTTTCATTTGCCATGAACCCGCACGCGGCCAAACCGCTCGCGAAAAACGTGAACGCCTATTCCGATTACGCGCTCGTCATCCTGCTCACCGACCGGGCCGAATCTGCCCGCGCGTGGGTCGAGCAGACCTCCGCCTACGATAATGGCCGCCCGTTGGTGGTCATCTCGAGTGCGCAAGCCGCACCGATGATCCAGCCATATCTGATCTCCGGTCAGGTCAACGGCCTGGTGAGCGGACTGCACGGCGGCGCGGAGCTGGAGGATGAATTGTCACTGCCCGGTTCGGCCCGCGTCTACTGGGACGCGTACAACTTTGCCATGATCGCGGTGGTGGTCATGATCTTCATCGGCGCGGTCTGGAACCTGGTGCTCGGTCTGCGCGCCCGCCGACAGGAGCAAGCCGATGCCTAGTCTTTCCCTCGATCTCATTACCGGCGCGATCGGCTTTCTGCTGACCTTGATGGTGTTGAGCTATCTCATCGGCGACAACCCGCTCTTCCGTTTTGCCAATTACCTGTTCGTGGGCGTTTCGGCTGGATACGTGGCCCTGGTGGCCTGGACCCAGGTGCTTGTGCCCGGGCTCTTCAATCCCCTGCTCACCCAAGCCTGGCCTGCGAACGGACTGTACCTCGTTCCATTGTTCCTCTTCGTGCTGATGCTGATGAAGGTTTCACCGAGGCTCGCGCGCCTGGGCGGACCGGCGATCGGCTACGTGGCCGGTGTGGGTGCGGCCGTGGCCGTGGGCGGCGCCATCTTTGGCACGCTCTTCCCGCAAACGATGGCCGCCGCCGAACCATTCGATGTGAGCACAGGCGGCCTGGGGCAAGCCCTGCTCAACGGCTCCATCCTGAACGGCATCCTGCTCCTGCTCGGCACGGTTACCACACTGGCCTACTTCCACTTCGGCGCGCGCCGCAAGCCCGATGGCACCGTGCGCCGCAACGGCCTGATCAATATCATCGCATGGATCGGCCAGGTATTCGTGGCCGTCACATTCGGCGTATTGTTCGCAGGCGTTTACTCCGCCGCGCTGACCGCGTTGATCGAACGCATCAGCTCCATCCTTAACCTGTTCCTCTTCTAACCTCTTATGCCAACTTCCCTGATTGAAGGCGAATCCCTGCTGGCCGTGGACGTGGGTGCCACAACCACCCGCGCTGTGCTCTTCGACGTAGTCGAGGGCAATTATCGTTTCGTGGCCATCGGGCAATCGCCCACCACTGCCGAAGCGCCCTTCCGCGACATCGGCCTTGGCGTACGCGAAGCCATTGCCAGCATCCAGTCCGTTACCGGGCGCGTGTTCCTCAACAAGGACAACGTGCTCATCTCACCGGCGCAAGCCGATGGCACCGGCGTGGACTCGTTCGTGGCCACCGTCTCGGCCGGGCCGGCAGTCCGCGCTGTAGTGGTCGGCTTGCTCTCCGAAGTCTCGCTCGATTCGGCGCGGCGCCTGGTGGAAACCACCTACTGCCGCGTAGTGGAAACCTTCGGCCTGAGCGACCGCCGCCGCACCGACCAGCAGATCGACGACTTTCTGCGCGCCCGCCCCGAGATCGTCATCATCGCGGGCGGCACCGATGGCGGCGCATCGCGCTCCATCCGCAAGATGCTCGAAATGGTGGGCATGGCTTGCTACGTGACCCCCGAAGAAAAACGCCCCATCATCCAATTCGCCGGCAACCAAAAACTGACCGAGGATGTGAAGACCCTGATGAAAGGCCTCACCCCCTCGCTCGAATTCAGCCCCAACCTGCGCCCCTCGCTCGAAACCGAAGATATCGAACCGGCCGCGCGGGAATTGGCCACCCTCGTCGTTGCCGCACGGCGCGGACAACTGCACGGTGTGGAAGAACTGGAAGCCTGGACCAAAGGCCACATCCTGCCCACCTCCTATGCCATTGGCCGCATGATCCGCTTCCTGAGCCAGTTGACCGGTCCCGAAAGCGGCGTGCTCGGTGTGGACATTGGCGCATCGGCCGCCACCATTGCGGCCGGCTTCAACGGCAACATCAGCCTGCACACATATCCGCAATTCGGGCTGGGTGACAATCTCGCCAGCCTGCTCCAGCACACCACAATGGAAGAGATCTCGCGCTGGCTCTCACTCGACATCCCCGAGGGCACCGTGCGCGACTACCTTTACCAAAAGGCGCTCTACCCCTCGCTCCTGCCGGCCACCCCGGAAGACTACTCCATCGCGCAGGCCATCGCCCGCCAGAACCTGCACCTCTCCTTGCGGGCCGCGCGTCGCGACTTCCCCGCAGAGGCTCGCACATTGCGCCCCGACCTGACCCCGGTCTTCGAACTGATCATCGCCAGCGGCGGGGCCCTGGCCGATGCACCGACCCTCGGGCAGAGCCTGTTGCTCCTGCTCGATGCCGTTCAACCGGTCGGCGTTTCGCATGTTCTGCTCGACCGCAACAACATCCTGCCCCTGCTCGGCGTGAGCGCGGCAAAGAACAGCATCCTCTCCGCGCAGGTGACCTTCTCCGGCGCGTTCCAGAACCTCGGCACGATCATCTCGGTGCTGGGCAATGCATCCTACGGCGCGGCGGTGTTGCGCGCCAAGATGGTGACGGCAGGCCGCAACGAAACCGTGGTGGACGTGAAGGCCGGCGGCATCGAGGTCCTGCCGCTGGGCATGGATGAAAGCGCGCAACTGACGATCCAGCCGGTTGGACGCACCGATGCGGGGTTCGGTCCCGGGCGCGGACAGAGCATCACCGTCACCGGCGGAGCGCTGGGCGTGGTGATCGATGCGCGCGGACGTCCGCTGAATCTTTCCACCGATGCGGTGCGCCGCCGCGAACTGATGAAAAAATGGCTGTGGACGTTGGGAGGCTGACATGCTTGCACCGGTAACTCACATTCTGCCCCTCACGACCATTTTGCGCGAACGCACCCTGCCCGTACGCGGAGTGGTGCATGCGCGCCTCAACCAGCGCGTCTCCGCCACCGACGTGATGGCCGAAGCCCGCTGGTCACGCGAACACGTGTTGATCGATGTGGCCCGTAAACTCGGCGTTTCGGCTGTGGCCGCCGACCGCTTGATCCGGGTGCACATGGGCGACGAAGTCGTTGCCAATGCGCTGATCGCCGCCAGCAAAGGCATGTTCCCCGTGGAAGTGCGCGCGCCGCGTGAAGGCCGCGTAATGGCCATCGGCGGAGGCCAGGTCCTGCTCGAGGTCGGCGATGTCAACGTGCAACTGCGGGCCGGCATCCCCGGACAGGTGATGCAGATCATCCCGGACCGCGGCGTGGTGATACAAACCTCGGGCGCATTGATCCAGGGTGCATGGGGCAACGGCCGCATCGAAATGGGCTTGATGATCAACCTGATGGACGGCCCCGATAGCGTGCTGGAGCCGGGCCGCCTCGATGTGAGCCTGCGCGGCTCGGTGATCCTGGGCGGGCATTGTGCCAACGCCGATACCCTGCATGCCGCCGCAGAACTGCCCGTGCGCGGACTGATCCTCTCGAGCATCGAACCGTCTGCCGTATCGGTGGCGGCTCAGATGCGCTACCCGATCGTGGTGACCGACGGCTTTGGCCGCAAAACCATGAACGCAGCCGCCTATCGCCTGCTCATCACCAACGCCAAACGCGATGTGAGCGTGAACGCCGAGATCTTCGACCGTTACAGCGGCGTGCGGCCCGAGGTGATCATTCCATTGCCCATTTCGCAGGAGCCGCCCATCGCAGACGATTTCGCATCGTTCGCCGTGGATAAACAGGTACGCCTGCGTGCCGCCCCGCGTCAGGGCGAGGTGGCATCCATCGTTAAGATCCACAGCGGGCTGCGCACCCTCCCGAGCGGATTGCGCGCCGCCTGCGCCGATGTGCGCCTAGAGACCGGCGAGACCGTGCTCGTCCCTCTGGCAAACTTGGAAGTTGTGGGATAATTGTGCTATTATTCAATCAGGAGAGTGACCCATGTTCGATAACAACAACGAGCAGATCCCGTTTGAAGAAGAAGAACAGCAGCCTGTAGAAGAGTCGAGCAATCGAAACTTCATCATCATTGCCGGCATTCTGATCGGCATCGTATGTTTGTCGGTCGTGGGACTCGGATACTATGCGTTTGGCGTCCTGCCTGGGCAGGCCAACGCGCGCGCCACACAAGAGGCCGTGCTGGTGGCCCAGAACGTAGAGGCGAACATTACCATGACCGCCCTCGCACAATCGGACATGCTCTCGCAAACCCCGCTGGCCACTGCCACCCTGCCGCCGACGAACACGCCGCCCATCGCGCAAGCATCACCGACCGGCACCCAGGCCCCCGGCGCAGCCGCCGCTTCCACATCGGACCCCCAAACGGCCACGGTTGCCGCGGCGTTGACCCAGGCCGCACAAGCGCAGCTCACTGCGACCTTCCTGCCCACGTCCACGGCCCTGCCAACCTCCGGCTTCGCGGATGAGGCCGGCCTGCCAGGCCTGGTCGCGATGGCGATCGCATTGGTTATCGTCATCCTGCTCGCCCGACGCCTGCGCGCCGCACCGACCGCGCGATAATTTCTTGAAATCAACAGACCCCGGAGCAAATCTCCGGGGTCTGTGTGTTTAATGTAGCGAGGTGAATTGCCTCCATCAAAGAGACAAACAGGCCTCCACGCTCAACCAGAACAGGCTTTCCCGCACCTCGGTGCGCGATTGCCAACCGCGGTTGTCCCACTCGCCGCCGCTGACATCGTCCCCGCCATACAAAACCTGCCCAAAAGTGACTTTGCGATATTGCGCCACCGCGATAAAACTGGCGGCCTCCATCTCCACGGTCATACAGCCTTCGCTTTTTCGCCTGGCGATCACATCGGGGGTTTCGCGATAGGGCGCATCCGTTGTCCACGTTTTCCCAAGCAGGTAAGGGACATGCCTTGCCTGAAGGGTTTTCTGCAATGCTTCGACACCAGCCGGGTCCGCCGCCACTTCGCGCGCTGGAGGCAGGTAATGATACGAAACGCCCTCGTCGCGCACTGCGCCCGAGACAACGATCAAATGGCCAACCTGAATCTCCTTGTCCAACACGCCCGCCCCGCCACAGGCAATGAACTTGCGGAATCCAAAAGCAATGGCTTCTTCGAATAGTCCAGCCGCCAGCGGCGCGCCGACGCCGGGATGCATGAAGCCCACGCGCCGTCCGTTGTGTTCGATCTCATAGATGGAATGCGGACCATCTTCCCATTTCAGGGGGATCAGCAATTTCGCATGATGCTCGGCAACCACCTTTTCCAACACTTCGCGAAAAAAGCAGATCACCATGTATTCCGGCACGTCGCGCGGACGGATGAGTTTCGAAGGCTCGGTAACAGCCTCCACGGCCGGGTCATGCTCAAGGATGGGAAAGGTCATTTTGCCTCGATGATTCTTTCGAACATGCCGACAACACCACCTCGGAAATCCGAGTTTGTCATTTTGTCAAAGCCCTCTTGTGGAGACGCGCCGCCATTTTCCCAATCCACAGCTTCGAAAGTCTGCGCTTCGACCTGCCAGCCAAAGGACGAGATCTCATCCCGAAAGAACCGCGCGGCCTGACGATTGCCATCACTCCCCACGCAACGCTCGGGGATATCCACGCAGAGGGTGCGGAGGTAGGTTTGGCAGAGTTGAGAGATGGATTTTTGAGTATTGATTTGATTTAGCATGTTACTGTTTCCATTGAGCATAAACCGTGACCAGCAAACCAACAACCAACAGCCCAAATGCAACTGGGATTGCAGGGAAAAACAGCTTATTGAAAACAGCCTTGTCCGCATGAGCAATTTCAATACCAATAGCCAAAAATGCCCCATAAACAAAAAACAACGACAAGCCCAACATTATTAAGTTCCAAACTTTTATCTCAAAAAGAATCTTTTTATCCTGGCTCGCTGGCACAAACTCGAAATAATACTTCCAGGGTGATGCGTTTTTATCCCATTTAAAATTCATCATCGAATTGACATATCGTGGCTTGTCTCTTCTTCTTGATTGTCGGACATATGGGTTTTCGTCGAGTTCAACGTGAGCATTGGTTCTCAATGCATTCACGACATCAACAAACGCCTTTGACTCATCATAATTTCTAAAAGAAG
>CAYNQA010000032.1:0-17663 GCA_964399225.1 uncultured Anaerolineaceae bacterium | reverse complement strand
TCTGGAAGCGGTCGCCGCTCTGGACGCGGAAAGCAGGATACACACCCTGAATGAAGCCATCATTCACAGCCTGTGGCATCACCAACAGGCCGGGATTCGTATCTGCCACACCATTCTCAAGCTTGGGATTGGCTTGTTTCAGCACGAAGCCCTTGGCATCCCCGTCGGTGCCGGGGCAGGCGAGAGTGCCCGCGCCGCTGGTCCAGACGGCATCACATGCTTTATCGGCAAAATTATAGGCCGTTCCGGATGTGCTTCCACTGGAAACAACGATCTCCACCCAGAAGACACCATTGGCGCTCGAACCGATACCGAACAAGGTACCTGAGGCATTCTTCAACTGCCAATTGCCGCGGAATTTGCCGGCAGTGGAAGGCGCAGTCATATCCACGCTGACATCTACGGTCTCGCCCGGAGCGACAGCCTTGGGCAGGGCCACAGATAGCGTGGTGCCCATTTTCTCGCCGCTTGCATATACGAGGCTATAGCTGGTAGACCATGTGCATGTGCCGACGTTCTTCAAACGCCATGTCTTTTTAAAGGTGGCGCCGGGCGAAAAAACCGAACCGTCCGGGACGGTCACATCGGCCACGAACTGCGCAGCGTCGCAGACAGTTGCGGCGGCAACCGGTCGGATCGCCGCGCCCGCCAGGGGTAGGAAAGAGGCGAGCAGAGCGATCAGCAGCGCCAAAGAAACGAGAGAGTATCGGGATTTCATCACATCCTCCTTGATGTCTTGGGAAAGCCTCTGGGTTGACGACAAAAGGGCATCAAATGTTCCGTTACAGAAGTTTCCTCTAGTATATCGCCAGATTAGGGATACTTCAATATTACACGAAATCCCCCTTTCGCCTTAACTCGCACGTGAAGCGGATAACACGTCGCGGCAAGTTTCCCTGCCGCGACGTGTTTACTGCCATTACAGACTTGCGTCTCAAGGCGTCCAGATGAAATGCACCGCCTTGATGAGGTACAGCTTACCGTTCACATACTCCATGCCAACCAACCAGTAGTTCATGTCGAAATCGACACTCGTTGTTGCCGGGCGATAGATCTGGTAAAAGTTGATGTTATTGACAGCAGGCGGCCAGGTGTTGGTGTAGGTTAGCAGGTTGGGATCGTTGCACTTGAATTCACGCGTAGGCGCGAAAACATCCACGAGAGTTGGCAGAACCTTATCGGCGAAGGTGCCGATCGTGGGTAACAGGCTGCCCGGATGCACGCCCCAGTCGATGGCCGTTGTATCCGTGAAGGCATTGCGTGCGCGCTCGGCATTGTAGTTGACCGTGTTGCCATACTGCCACAGGTTGAGGTCCAACCCGTAGCGTGGACTCACGATGGACGCCAGCAAGTTACCATCGCTGGTTTTGACCGCGGTCTCGAAGGATTGCAGGAGCGTCAAGGCTTGCGGGTCAGCACAGAAGGTGGCGGACGGAACGTAGCCTGTTGTATAGGTGGTACCCCACGAGAAGCTCGACATGACCTTGTCAAACACCGCACTCTCCAAGGCATTGTCGTAGGGTGGAGGCGGGTTGGTGTACGCACCCGCGTTGTGCGAATGCAACACGAATTTCATCGTCACACAGTTGCTGGAGAGCGGAGCGAAAGCTGAGTAGGAAACCCATTCGTAGGTACTCCCTGCCGCGCCTTCCTGCCCACCTTCTTTGAGGAAGGTCATGCCATTGATCGACACCGTTTCCGAGAAGGACAGAATGCCTCCGTCGCTGCACGAGCTGGCACCCTGCACCACTTTCGCTTCGACATATTTTTCCACGAGCAACGTATTTGGCACGATCGGCAGGCCATAGTGCGTGATGCCATCGATCGGGGTTCCGCTGACGGCATCAGGGGGAACCTTGAAATTGAATCCAAAAGCCGGGTTGGCATATGTTGACCAACCTGCGTATGGGTCCACCGGCGCAGGAGTTGCCGTGAATGTTGGAGTGGGCGGGACAACGATAGATGTCGGAGGAACCGGCGTAGCGGTCGGCGGCTCGGTCGTGACTGGAGGCGGGCTCACCGTTGCAGGCGTCATCGGCGTGGAGGAATACAGGATGCGCGGCTCGATCCACATCGCGCGGTCATTTGTCGACGCTCCATTCGAGAGGATGGTGAGGATGAATTTCACATTCTGTCCAACAAGCGAGGACAGGCTCACATCGACATTTGTTGTGGTCCCATCATATTTTTCGCGTGAAGACCACAAGGTTTGAATGGCTCCAGTGCCGATCTGATAATCGAGGCGATAGAATACATCGCAGAGAGATGCATTGTATTGGCAGGCAATGGCTGCCTGGAATCGGTCACCACTCTGGACAACGTACGACGGGAAGGTTCCCTGCACCCATCCATAATCAATCGCTTGCGGTGCAGCAAGGAAAGCAGGTCGAGAATCGGTGGTGCCGTTCTCGAGCATTACAGTTGCCAATGGCAAGGCAAAGCCGCGTGAGTCACCGTCGGCACCCGGGCAAGGTAATGTGCCCGCACCACTGGTCCACGTGGCAGCGCACAGGTTCGAGACAAAGTTGTAACCGGCGGAAGTGCCTCCTGAAACATTGATCCGAACCCAGAAGGGACTCGTGCCGCTCGCACCGATACCGAAGAATCCGCCAGATGTGTTGCGGAGCATCCAAGAGCCTTCATGGAGGCCAGAGGTGGAAGGAGCGGTCAGGTAGACAGACAGATCTACGGTTTGCCCCGGGGCAACATTGGCCGGCAAAGCCGAAGCAGCGGCACCGCCCATGATTTCGCCGCTAACAAAAGCGAGACTGTACGACGGAGTCCATGTGCAGGTGCCCACGTTCTTCAAGCGCCACGTTTTGGTGAAGGCTTGTCCGGGCGCAAAGGTGGTGCCATCGGGAACAGTCACATCAGCGACGAACTCGGCCTTATCACATGCTGTAGCAGGCGGAAGGGTCGCTGTGGGTGAAGGAGTGACCGTGGGAGTAAATGTCGGGGTTGGGCCCGCTGGAGTAGGCGTCGGTACTGCAGCGGTGAACGGACGCACAAGGCGCGGAGCCACCCACAGAGCCTTGTCGCCTGTTGCTGGTCCGGAAGCGGAAACGATCAAGACAAGCTTGATGCCCTTCTTAAAGGCGATCGGACTGAGATCCACATCAGCGCGATAAAACTTGCCATCATATTTTTCACGGAACTTCCAAATGGTAATGAGGTCGAGTTGGGGCGTGAGGTAATCGAGCTCAAAGGTGACGTAACAATCGACCGCGTTATATTCACAACCCAGGAGGGCCTGGAAGCGATCACCACGGATGATATCCACTTCAGGGAAGACACCCATAATCACGCCGTTGTACTTCTGTTGGGGCACAGTCAGCAAGCCGGGCACACCGGCCAGCGAACCGTTTTCAAGCAAAGGGTTCTCGAGGCGCTTTACATAGCCATATTCCGCGACCGAAGCTTTGTATGGGCATGGGATGGGGCCGCCGTTGTAATGCCATGTGGCAGCACAGACATTCGCCGCATAATCATACACTTCGATCATCGGCGTGGAGACATTGATGTCCACCCAAAACACATTGCTTGCCGTGGAACCGATGCCAAACGATTGTCCCGCTGCGTTCTTCAACATCCAGTTGCCGCGGAAATGGGCAGCATAACCCGGCGCCACCATCGGCACAGAAATGTCAACCGTCGCACCGGGTGGGACATCATTAGGCATGGGCACGGAAGGAGGCGCCCCCATCATGTCGCCGCCTACATAGTAGACCGAATAAGCGGTGGTCCATGTGCAGGTGCCCATATTCTTCAAACGCCAGGTTTTGATAAACGGAGTGTTCGCCGCCAGAGTGGTGCCATCGGGCACGGTCACGTCCATGACGAAGCTTGCCCAATCACAATATGTTGCTGCAGCAGCCGGTTCGATCGGTGCAACGGCCGGCGTGAGTTGAAGCAACAACACAGCCAGCAGCGCAACACCATACAAAGTTCGCTTTCGATTCATGGAAGCCTCCTGAAATGGGGCGGAAAGACAAGGCAATGACCCGCCGCCCCCATTGGCATCATACAACCGGGCAAAAATTCAGACATGGCAATTACATTTCAAAAATGAAAGGTGAGACTATCTGGTGTGCAGCCTTTTGACTGTATGCGTAAGCCTGCCCTCTCCATTCTCACTGCTTGTATAATGAAGTTATGCCCCGCACCATTCTGCACCTCGACTTGGATGCGTTTTACTGTGCCGTCGAAGAGACACGCGATCCGTCCTTACGCGGAAAACCTTTCGCAGTAGGAGGCCGCCCCGAGGAACGCGGCGTGGTCTCTTCCTGCTCCTATTCAGCACGCGCATTCGGCGTTCGCAGCGCCATGCCCATGTCACGCGCCATACGCATTTGCCCCAATCTGCTCATCGTTTCGGGGCATCATCGCGTGTATTCCGAAGTCTCAGAAAAAGTGATGGCAAAACTGCGGGACTTGACTCCCCTCGTGGAACAGATCTCCATTGATGAGGCCTTCCTCGACCTCTCTGACATTCGCGACCCCATCGAGCGCCTCGCGCGCGGACTGCAAGCGGGCATCCGTGACGATCTGGGGTTACCCTCCTCGATCGGCATCGCTACAAATAAACTCGTGGCAAAGATCGCCACCGAGGTCGGCAAGAAAGCCGCCACAAAGGGACAGCCGCCCTTCGCATTGACCATTGTGCCTGCAGGTGAAGAAGCGGCCTTCCTTGCCCCGCTGCCCGCCGACATGCTCTGGGGAGTAGGCCCGAAAACGATGGCACGGTTAAACGAGATCGGTATTCAAACCATCGGCGATATCGCCCGCCGTCCCGAAAGCGACCTGCTCTCCCGCTTCGGCGAGAATGGACGCGACCTGTGGCGTCACGCACAGGGATTGGACGACCGCCCCATTGTCACCGAACATGAGACCAAGTCCATCAGCCAGGAGACCACATTCGTCCGCGACGTGAGCAATGATAAAGAGTTGGAACGCACCATCCGCGAGCAGGCATCCAGCGTGGCAAAACAACTGCGCAAAAATGACTTGGCTGGTAAAACGGTCAAGCTCAAATTGCGCTGGCCCGATTTCAGCACCATCTCACGGCAGACCACCCTCGCGCATGCCACCGACCTGGAGGAGGAGATCGCGTCCACGGCCGCAGCCCTCTTGAAGTCGGTGCGGCGAAGCGGACAGGCGGTACGGCTGATCGGCGTGGGAGTCAGCGGGCTGGGTCCGCCTGTCCGTCAACTTTCGTTGTGGGATGATGGAGGCGAGAAGTCGCGTAAATTACAGGAGGCAGTGGATATGTTGCAGGAAAAGTATGGTTCCACTGTGATCCATAAGGGAACGAAGTGAAAGGAGACGACATGAAAATCATCGATCTAAAAAAACAGCTCAAAGATTTCTATCAGCCATCGGCAAAGAAACCGGCGCTCATTGATGTGCCGCGCTTCCAATTCGCCATGATCGACGGCAGGATCGAAAAAGGGAGCGAACCGGGAAAATCACCTGCATTCCAGGAGGCGACACAAGCACTCTACAGCATCTCGTACACGCTCAAGTTTATGTTGAAGAAACGCAAGACCAACGCCATTGATTACCCCGTGATGGCGCTGGAGGGATTGTGGGGTGTTACCGACGGCAAGTTCGATATCACCGTGAAAGATAATTGGGATTACACACTGATGATCCTGCAACCCGAGGTTGTCACGCCAGAGATTTTTTCCGAGGGGTTGGAGCAGGTCCGCAAGAAGAAAGGCGACTCGCCGATGCTCGCAAAGTTACGGCTCGACCATTTCACGGAAGGCTTCTGTGTGCAGATGATGCACATCGGTCCGTATGCCAGCGAGCCCGCCACGCTCAAAACCATGCTTGATTTCGCAGCAGAACATGGGTATCGCGATGGCGTTGGCCCAAAAGGCAAGCACCATGAAATTTATCTCGGCGACCCGCGCAAAGCCGATCCATCCAAATTGAAGACGGTCTTGAGACACCCGATCGTGAAAATCTAGTGTTGGTCTTGATCTGTGCGGCGAAAACATGCGGCATGATCCGACCAGCGAAACATCAAATCATTAAAGGTAAACCATGAACTGCTACTATCACCCCTCCCAACCCGCCGTCGGGATTTGCAAACATTGCCAGCGCGGACTCTGCACATCATGCGCGGCCTTGGTTGACGATTCCATCGCATGCAAAGACCACCATGAGAAGGAAGTCCATGCGTTGAATCAAATGACTGAGCGAAATTTATTGGCATCCGCTCGCACTGGCGCAAACTATCGCCGCAATGGGTGGTTCTACCTGTTCACAGGCCTGGCGTTCGGCGTGTTCGGCTACCTGCAGATCCGCTGGATGGGGATGCAAGGTTTATTCCTCCTGTTGATCGGCGCATTTCTGATCTATGCAGGCATGGCAAATTTCATCGAAAGTCGAAAGTTTAAAGAACAATAAGAGAACCTTTTTTGCGCAACTTCTTTACGGGTCTGCCGTATGTCTCTCCAGAAACAACAAAGGAGAAACAAAATGAACAACAAACGTCTCACCCGCAGTCTCAGCGACCGCATGTTCGCTGGTGTGTGCGCAGGTCTCGCCCAGTACATGGACATGGACCCCACCGTCATCCGCCTGATCTTCGTCCTGCTCTTCTTCGTGACTGGTCCTGGCGTACTGCTTGCCTACATCATCATGGCCTTGATCGTTCCCAACGATTCGATCATCGAACCCCACGCGCAACAGCAATCGTAAGACAAAACAAGAGACGGCTTGCGAGCCGTCTCTTGTTTTAATCATGGCAGTGCGAACTTAGCAAAGCACTCTTTAGATTAGTCTGCCTAAAATTACAGATGCATCGTGTAGATCACCAGGTCATCACCGTCTTTATAAAAATCGCGGATGACCGCCTCTTGCTGATAACCGACGCCCAGATAGAACGCCCGCGTGGACTCGTACTTGTCCATGCCGGAGGTTTCCACGATGATCAACCGTCCGCCTCGCCTCTGGACCTCGGCCTCGGTTGCGCGCATCAGGGCTTTGCCTGCCCCCAATCTGCGCGCCGACGGGTCCACGGCGATCCAGAAGAGGTCGTACGATCCCTGTGTGAGCGCGCGCTCGCCGAAGCAGGTGTAACCGATCACGCGTCCATCATGATGCGCCACAAGGAAGTTGTACCCGCCATCGTCCCACAACTCGCGGACAGTGTCTTTCTCTTCATCTGTGAAGATGTCTATATTCGCAGTGACCGCCAGGATGCCCTGGCGGTCTTCTGGTTTTGCCTTCTCGATGTTCATCGCCAGCCTTCGCGGCGCATGGCCGTCGCAAGGATACGATCCACCATCTGGTCGTAGGAGTATCCAGCCGTTTCGGAGGTGCGGGCAAAGCCGGCATCCGGCGAGAGGTCGGGGATCTCGTTGATATCGATCACGTAGGGTACGCCGTCGCGGTAGCGGATGTCCACACGGCCAAAGTCGCGCAAGCCCATGGCACGGAAAGCGCCAATCGCCACCTGCTTGACCTTTTCCTCTTCTTCGGGGGTAAGGGTTGCGGGGCAGACCACCTTGAACTCATTGTATGTGAATGAGTCCTCGAGCCACTTCGATTCATAAGTGAGGAAGGATTTGAGCGGATCGCTGACCGCCGAAAAGTCGTGCTCGGCGATGGGCATCACTTCCATAGTGCCGTTGCCGTCGCCGCACATGGAAACAGCGAACTCGCGCCCGGTGATGAACTCCTCCACCAACGCGGGTTGGGAATATTCATTCACCACATAGTCTACGCGCTCGATCAACTCGGACGGCGTGGTGACCACCGCCTTCTCGTCAATGCCAATGCTGGCATCTTCATGCACCGGCTTGACAATGGCCGGCAGGGGCAGGTTCACATCGCGCGAGGGCTTCTTGAAGACTTGATAGGCGGGTGTCGGCACGCCCTGCTTCACAAGGCGCTGCTTCGAGCGGGCCTTATCGGTGCACAGGCGCACAGCCTGCGCTGTGGAACCGGTATGTTTATATCCAAGCTCGTTGAGTAATCGCGGGATGAGCGATGCACTGAAGTTATCCCCCGCAAAGCCATCGCAAATGTTAAAGACAAACGTATTTTCCGGCGAATACTGGCTCAATTCGCGGGCAAATTCCTGAAGATCATTTTTAACGGGCACCATCACGGTCTGGTATCCCAGACGGCAAAGAGCATCGTAAACATAATTCGCTGTTTTGATGGTGTATTGCATGGCGATCAAATCTTGCGCTTCGCCTTTATTGAGTTCCTCTTCCTGATTGTAGATCAATGCAATCAGTGAATCATCTGTTTCCATTGCGTTCAAACAAATCTCCTTTCATTTTCGATTCTCAATTTCAATTTATACTACATTCCAATCGCATTGCAAGAGAAATGACCTTAATATTTCATCAAAAATAAAAACTTTAAGATTCACGATCGAGCAGGATCATTGGTGCGTTTTATAAAATCGGAACGGCCGTGCGCATGACGGCCGTTCCGATTTTATGAATCAAGATCGAATCTTAACGATTTTTTACAGCCGAGTCAACACGGGACCTTCCGGCGTGTCCTTCACCAGCCATCCGCGCGCGGAAAGTTCATTGCGGATGCGGTCCGACTCGGCCCAGTCTTTCGATGCGCGTGCATGCTGGCGCGCCTGCACAAGCGAAAGGATTCCTTCGTCCGGTTCGTGTTCTTCGGTTACTGGTGATGCTGTTTCGATCATCTCGATCGCCGCAGGTGATATTCCTCTGTCAGGCGGTAGAGGGATGGCAAGATTTCCCAACACGTTCATTGGAAAACTTTTCCCCGCAGGGTAGATCTCGGGGTCACCAGCACGGACGACAGAGACGGAACTCACCCCGCTGACAGAGCACTCTCTTTTTTCGAAATCAAGGATCAAGCCCGTGTGTTCATCCAATCCGATAATGGTGTGGTCGGATGGAAGCAGGTCGTACCATTGCTGGAAGCGGTCCATGCCGACGAAACACCGGCTGGTGTCGAGATCACCACCGCCTTCGGCATTGTTCCAATGCGGAATAAAGGACAACCGCAATCCAAAGTCGGCAAACAGGTCGAGGCCCGGGAGATTGTGTACATCCTGCCCCACTTTGTAGATCTCATAGACCGGCAAAACTTGCGCTCCGACCGAAATGGTGGCAGCAGAAGCGAAGACCAGCGTAGCGCCGAGTCGGTGACGGGCACGGATCAAGTCCCAGGCAAGGCTTCCGTGCAGTTGCCGCACTGCATAGGTGGGACTGCCCGGGCCCAAAAAGATCAGGTTGGCGTGTAAGAGAGGTTGAAGGATCTCGGGGTCATCGGGGCTGAATGCGGTGCCGCGTTTGCGGGCGGGGATCACATCCACGATGGGATTGTAGTTTTGCAGGCGCGTGCGTAAAAAGTCCGCGACGCGGCCGGCGACAGAGGGAGAGTTAAGCTCGAAGCCAGCAGGCGTTTCGAGAACAGCAACCCGCAACGGGGTCGGGAGGAGCCGGGCGAGAGTCTCGAAGATTCGGCCGCCCGCAAGGGACGTCTCGCCGGAGCCAAGAAAAGCCATGCGTCCAATTGTCGGTTCCATTAAAGTTACTCCACAAGAGAAAGTGCGGACAAATGTCCGCACTTCTTATGACGCCGCGTTAAGTTCATCCAATACCCCAAGCAGGACTTGATTCTCGGGGATGTCGGACATGGATGCGCCGTAATGGGCGTAGCGGATGCGGCCATCTTTATCCACCACACACACGAGGGGCATGCGGCCAAGCTTGAAGAGATTGACCTCCTGCCGATACATCACAGCAATGCGATGCTCGGGGTCGGGTACGCCGATGAATGGAATTTTTTCCTTGGCCCAGTATTGCTGGAAGGCCGCTTCGGTGTTCGGACCGACAGCCAGGATCTCTGCTCCTCGCTGTTGAAATGCTGCGTAGTTCTTGCTCATGCGCGCCAACGACGCGCGGCAATAGGGTCAGGTGAAGCCTCGCAGAAAGGCAAGCACGAGCGGCTGTTTGCCGCGAAAGTCTGAAAGGCGGATGCAGCGGCCGTTGATATCTTCGGCCTCAAAATCGGGGGCGATCTCGCCCGGAGTAAGCAGTTTTGACATAATGACTCAATTCGCTTTCAAGAATTCGATCACGTTCTGCATGAACGCATCGGGACATTCCTCATGCGGGACATGGCCGCATTGTGGGATCAGAACCAGCGATGCGCCGGGGATCTCGGCGGCGACGGCTTCAAAATACCACGAACGGATCAGGCGATCATCCGCCCCGGCAATGATGAAGGTGGTCGTTCTCAACTCCGGCAGCATCGGGCGCAGTTCGGGATAGGGCGGAGCAAAATTTAATTCGTAGAGGGCGCGATCCCAGTTTTCGGCTTGCAGCGGTTTGTGATAGCCATCGAAAATTTCGGCGGTGACGTTTAGCGGGTTGGACCACGCACGCAGGATGGTTTCGTCGCCTTCTTCAGCGATGTCGCGGACGAGCAACGGTCCGATGTGACGCATTTGCGGGGTGCGCATGAGCGGAAGCGCCCAGTCGGGGAATTGTGGACCGCGCCCGCCGCCGAGGCCGGGATCAACGAGGATCAACGCCTCGACCCGCTCGGGATAGCGGAGGGCAAATGCTGTTGCCACTCCTCCTCCCGCCGAGTTGCCGACAAGGATGGCTGTGCGAATGTCGAGCGCGTCCATCAGCCCGCGCAGGAGTTCGATGTTGGCTTCCATGCCGTAGGGATTGGTCGTCCACGTTTCGGGCATGGGACGTTCAGTGAAGCCAAAGGCGGGCCGGTCGTAGGCGATCACACGTCCAAGGGAGGCGAAGTCATCCATCACTTCGCGCCACGAGAAGACACTAGCGCCAAAGCCATGCAGGAGAATGTAAGTTGTCTCGCCGCTGCCTTGTTCTTTGTAATGGATGGTCACATCGTTGACTTCGATGAACTTGCTATCGGGGTCGGCCAGTTCAGCTTCGGTCACGGTCCCTTCGAGGGGTGTGACAGGGATAAGGAAGGGGCCGACACAGGCGATCAGGGCAAGGATGGAGATCGTGATAAGGATGTTTTTTTGCCAGCGTTTCATGGAGGAAGAGAATAGAGAGTAGAGAGTGGTAGGCAAAAATCGGAAGGCGAGAAGCAATGTAATTAGCGAAGTCCAGATTCGAGAGAGCGAAGGAATTCAACAACGGCTTCGACAGTTTGAGCTTGTTGGTCGGCGCGGGAGATGTCGGCTTCGTTATCGCCGGGCTGGAATCCGTAGTCGCCGAATTGGGCATGGTTGCCGCCTTCGATCACAACATATTCCACATTTGCCGGCATCAACGCGTCTTTTTCGCTGAAGATCTCCATGCCAGCCATATCCTTCGTGCCGTAAATGGAAAGGACACGAATATTCGAGGCCGCGAGAGAATCGTCTGCGGGATACGATGCCCAGAAGACCAGCCCCTCGATCTGTGAATGTTCTTTCGCAAATAATGCGGCCGCGACACCGCCAAGTGAATGTCCGCCAACGGTCCAATGCTGAATCTCGGGATGCGCGCTAAACACTGGCTCGGCGGCGTTAATATCGAAAAACGCCAAATTCAAGCGGACAGGCACCAGGACCACAAGGTAGCCTTGTGCGGCGATCTCACGCAGGGACGCGGCGTATGAACGCGCATCCACACGGCCACCCGGGTAGAAGATGAAGCCAGCCGAAGGTTGTTGCCCGGCCGGAGTGAACGTGATGAATTCACCAGTTTGATCAACAATGACTTGCGAGTCGGATTGGAGCGCGGCCAACGCCTCCGGCGCGGGACCGAGGGGCGTTTCTGCCCAAAAGACAAATCCAAGCCCTGCGAGGGCAGCGACCGCCAAAAATCCAAGCAGGATGCGTTTGAGAATTTTCATTTCAAGAGAGACTTCGCTTTCTTCCAGATTTCATCGAACATTTCAACGGTCAGTTTACCAGTCAAAGTGTTTTGCTGGCTGGGATGGTAAGAGCAGAGCAAGGATATTCCTTCGTGAAGTTGGAAGGAGGCCCCGTGGGCGAACTTCCAGCCGTTCGAGCGGGCGGAATATATTCGCACGACTCTCTCAAAAGCTATCCGACCCAGAACCACGATGACCTTCGGCTGGAGGAGTTCGATCTCACGCTCGAGGAAGGGCTGGCAGGTATCGAGTTCGGCGGGAGTGGGTTTGTTGCCGGGCGGGGCGCAGCGACCGGAGGCGGTGATGTACATGTCGCGGAGATTCATGCCGTCATCACGTGAGATCGAATTGGGCTGGCTGGCAAAGCCCGCACGGAACAGAGCAGGATAGAGGAAATCGCCCGAAGCGTCGCCCGTGAATTGGCGTCCCGTACGGTTCGAGCCGTGGGCGCCGGGGGCAAGTCCCACCACGAGGACGCGGGCGTTCGGGTCGCCAAACCCGGGCACGGGTCTGCCCCAATATTCCTGGTCGCGATAGGCTTTGCGTTTTTCACGCGCCACGCGTTCGCGCCATTCCACCAACCGCGGACAGGCATGACAGGCTATAATTTGCGCATTCAGTTGTTCGAGTGTCATGCAATAATTCTAACAGGAGTACGGAAATGAAACCGTTGCGAAAAAACGTGGCGATTGCAATTGATGGGGGCGGCATACGCGGGATCATCCCCGCCATGGCGTTGACCATGCTTGAAAAAGAACTGGGAAAACCGCTACACGAGGCCGCACATTTACACGTGGGCACCTCCACCGGCTCGATCATCGCCGCATCGCTGGCGTGCGGGGTGAGCACGGAGCAACTGCTCGATATGTACAAGGAAATCGGCGACGATGTTTTCAAGAAAACGCTCGCCAGCCGCCTGTGGTTTTTTCGCGGCTACCGCTACAACCGCGACGTGTTGCGCGCAAGCCTGAAGAAGATCATCGGCGACAAGACCATGGGCGACTTGTGGAAAAGCAATCCACGCATGGCATTGGTCACGACGACATTCGATATGGTTGAAAATTTCACGCGCTTCATTAAGTCTTGGAAGCCCAATTACGCCGATTGGCAGGTGGTGGATGCCGTGCTGGCTTCCTCCGCCGCGCCCACCTACTTCCGCGTTTTGAAAGGCCAATACAGCGACGGCGGCATCGGCTCGTACAACAATCCATGTTTCATCGCGGCCTACGAAATGCATAAATTCCTCGACTGGGATATGAAAGAGACCACACTCATCAGCCTCGGCACCGGGCGCGCGCCGTATCACGTCAAGGCGGGCGAACCCGATTCGTACAATGCGCTGCAATGGCTCCCGCACGTGATGGAAACGCTCACACAGGATGCCACC
The DNA here is from genome assembly GCA_964399225.1 of uncultured Anaerolineaceae bacterium. GTDB lineage: Bacteria > Chloroflexota > Anaerolineae > Anaerolineales > Villigracilaceae > Denitrolinea. The sequence goes on along the minus strand of CAYNQA010000032.1, from coordinate 4,417 downwards.
GACCAGCAAGTCCACCTTGTCAGGGCGCTCTACCCCGACCTGGATTTCCGCCGCTTCCAGGTGGACCTGAATACACCCATCGCGCTCGACGACCCGGCCAAGATCCCCGAACTGCTCGAATACGGCAAACGCATGGGCGACATGCTCCTTGCCGATGAAGTGGACCAGGTGATGAAAGCCACTTATCAATTGCCCGTACAGGAAAAGCCCGCGAGAAAGCCGCGCCGCACAACGGTCAAGGTGGAAGCGAAGAAACAAAAGAAGAAGTAAGGTGATGACTGAATGAAACCATTTCGAAAACACGTCGCCATCGCCATAGACGGCGGGGGCATCCGGGGGATCATCGCCGCGAAGGCGCTGGACATGCTCGAACAGGAGATGGGGACTCCCCTTCACAAAGTGTTTCGCCTCTGCGCCGGGACGTCAACGGGCTCCATCCTCGCGGGCGGACTCGCCGCCGGCGCCGACAGCGCCTCCCTGCTGAAACTGTATCTCGACCTCGGACCGCGCCTCTTCCGCCGCTCGCTGTGGAGTTGGGCCTGGATCTTGCGCGGGTATCGCTACTCGCGCGAACCGTTGATCCGACAATTCGGTGAATTGGTGCAGGAGAAAAAACTCGGCGACCTTTCAGAGGGAGATCATCCCACCGAATTGCTCACCACCACCTACGACCTGATCGCCGACCGCACGCGCTTCGTCAAATCATGGAAGCCGGAGTACGAACATTGGACGGTCCTCAAGGCGGTGCTGGCCTCCTCGGCTGCACCCACGTACTTCCCTGTGCTCGACGGACAGTTTACCGACGGTGGCGTGGGCGCATACAATAATCCGTGTTTCCTCGCGGCGTACGAGATCACACGCTATTTGAAATGGGACCCGAAAGAGACCACCCTCATCAGCCTTGGCACCGGGCACACACCAGAACATGTGCAAGTGGGTGATCCCAATCGTTTCACCGTATTGGACTGGCTGCCGCGCATCATCGAGAACCGCGGACAGGATGCCAGCGACCAGCAGGTGCGTCTCGTCAGCAACCTCTTCCCCGACATGGATTTCCGCCGCGTTCAGGTGGATTTGAAAACGCCCATCAGCGTGGACGACTACCGCCAAACCCCCACGTTGTTGGAGTATGGCGAAGAGATGGGAAGAAAATTATTGAGCAACGAGTTGGATCCGCGCCAGGAAGAGTCGATCACCACCATGGTCTTCCGCCGCTCGGACCTTCCTAAACTATAAACATCGCATCGCCAAACGAGTAGAAGCGATAGCCCTCTTTGATGGCGGTTTCGTAGGTTTCCAAAATCTTTTCACGTCCAGCAAAGGCGCTGACGAGCATGATGAGGGTGGATTTTGGTAAATGGAAGTTGGTGATCATCGCGTCTACGACTTTGAATTGGTAGCCTGGGAGGATGTAGATGGATGTCGTACCTTGAAACGCTTCGACGATGGACGATGGACTATTGACCATGGTCTGTTGTCTATCGTCTGCGGTCGTTTGCGCGGCGCTTTCGAGCGTTCGCACAGACGTGGTTCCAACCGCGATGACGCGTCCGCCAGAGGCTTTGGTTTGGTTGATGGCGTCGGCGGTTTCCTGGGGGAGTTCGCACCACTCGGTGTGGATCTTGTGTTGTTTCGGATTGTCTTCGGTTACGGGAGCAAAGGTGTCGAGGCCGACGTGTAACGTGACGTAGGCAGTCTTCACGCCCATGCCCTGCAACTCGTCCAGAAGGCGCGGCGTGAAGTGCAGACCCGCGGTCGGCGCGGCGGCGGAGCCTGGCTGGCGCGCGTAGACGGTTTGGTAGCGCTCGGGGTCGGTCAGTTTTTCGTGGATGTAGGGCGGCAGGGGGACGTTGCCCACCTTGGGCAGATACGGCTCGATGGGTTCGGTGAACAGCAGGAGACGTTCGGCGCCTTCTAAAAATTCGAGGATCATCGCTTCGGGTCCGCCCTCGACCCTGACCTTGCTCCCGAGGCGCAGGCCTTTTCCGCCCACGAGGGCTTCCCAGCGCAACAGGTCGCGGCGACGGAGGAGGAGCAGTTCCACGCGGCCGCCTGTCTCCTTGCGGGCGTAGACGCGCGCGGGGATGACGCGCGTCTGATTGAGGATGAGGAGATCGTTCGGGCGGAGGAGCCCGCTCAGGTCACGAAAGATGCGATGCTCCAGTTGGCCAGAGTCCCGATGCAGGACGAGCAGTCGGGATGAGTCGCGCGGCTCGAGCGGAGTCTGCGCGATGGATGATTCGGGGAGGTGATAGTTGAAGTCGGAAGTGTTCATGCGAGGTCTTGTGTTTTCGGGGCGACGGCGAAGGCGATGTAGAGCATCCAGATGATGAGGAAGATGTGCAGGACGTCGTTCTCGGTGAACCAGATGCCTTGCGCCCAGAGCGCGGCGGTGTTGCCAGAGATGAAATAGGCGAAGTAGGCGATGATGGTGAGGCCGAGCCAGATCCACGTGATGAGCAGGGCTTTGTCGAGCGCTCCTTTGGTTTGGCGATAGCGGCGGCCGTTGATGAGGAAGAAGGCGAAGATGCCAGGGAAGCCGACGACGAGCAGAAACTCAAACGAGATGAGGAACTTCACGGGGATGGCTACGCCGATGAGCAGAAGGATGGAGTAGATCGCGGCGTTGGCGAGGGCGTAGATGGACAGCCCGCGGCGGAGTTTGCCCGTGGCGCTGGAATACGCGACGGCCAGCAGCATCGCGTCCACACTCCAGACGGTGACAAGCAGATAGGCGATCTCCCACCAACTCGTCCAGAGGCAGAACTCGCGGCCTGCGCATTTGATGTCGTAGCTGAAGGCTTCGTAACTCGTGCCTGCCAGCAACGCGCCGAGTCCCCAGAGCAGGAGGGCGATGCCCCACCACTGACGCGAGCGCTGTCCGTTTTGGATGCGGAGGAAATACGCGCCGACGCCGATGGTCAGCAAGCCGAGGAAGTAGACGATGATGGATGTGCTCGGCTGGATGAAGAGGATGGTCTGTCCGCCGAAATGAAGTTCGGCGTACGGCTGGATCTGGAGCCAGGTTTCAGGTGTTTGCGGAGGGCTGTAGGGGATGGTGTCGAGGCGTCCGCAGGAGGTGAGGAGGAGGGCAGGTAAAAAAGAAAGAAGTCGTTTCATGGGGTTATGGTGTGAAGTATATCCTTGTCTCGTCACAACTGTTGACTGTGGCAGAGACAGGGATGGAGGCGGGATCGAAGCCTGGGATCAGAGTAGCTTGATAATAGGCATGCACTGCGTCGGCGGAACATTCAAAGTTCGCGTTGAGAACAACAAAGGTATCGGGATCGGCCTCAGGGATAACGTTCTGCATCCAATATGCATGGGCGGCATCGTGGGCGAAGGGAGAGTCGATCACTTCAAAAGTGATTGCGTCCGCTTCGGGGATCATGGATGCAAAATAAAAAATGTGGGTTGCATCGCGCGAGAATCCATCACGAACGACGGAGAACGTGGCAGGATCAGCACCTTCGATCGGATTGCCGTTGACAAAGACCGTAGTCGAGTCTTTGAAGTATGTGTAAAAGTCCGCTGCGCCAACAACCACAAGATTGGACGGGTCATCAGAAACGATGTCTGCGCTCCAATAGACATGGCGGGTATCACGATAGATGTTTGGGGCGACATTCTCGAAGTGAGCAGGGTCATCGCTAAAAACGCGTTCACGCAAGAAAACGTGATCGGCGTCACGCGTGAATGTAAAGTCGAAGACCTCAAAAGTGGCAGGATCTGCCTCGGGGATGATCATGCCGTCCACATACACGTGCGATCTGTCCAACGCGTAGGATGAATCAATGACCACGAACGAGCCGGCATGGGCATCGCGGATCTCGAACGGGTCGGAAATGCCAAAGCCGGGATAGTAATACACCTTGCTCCCGCGCACGTGATATCCGCTTTCGGCTGTCCATGGGTTGGGAGGTGTGTTCTCGATAGTCAAGTAAATAACAATGCCAGCGACACAACATAAGCCAGCAAGGATAGCAAGAACAATAAGCCAGGTTTTTCGCTTCATGGGATACCTCTATCGCTTATCGCATAACATGTAAAACTTTTTAGCCGGAGTTTACGAGGAAAAGTGGAACTCGTAAATCATTTCCACAAGGATTTCAATTCCTGACTTGTCACTTCCCTCCACTCCCCCGGCTGGAGTTGGCCCAGGCTGAGCGGACCGATCGCCACGCGGACGAGTCGTAACGTCGGCAATCCAACCGCATTCGTCATCTGGCGCACCTGATGCTTCTTGCCCTCGCGCAGGCGGATCTCGAGCCAGGCGGTCGGTCCATGCGGGGTGATGGGCTTGGAGCGCGGCGGGAGATTGGGGTCTGGGATGATTCTGGCTTCGGCAGGCAGGGCGCGGAACTCTTTGAGGACGACGCCCTTTTTCAGGATGTCCAGCGCCTGCGGGGTCGGGACT
>CAYNQA010000031.1:0-17752 GCA_964399225.1 uncultured Anaerolineaceae bacterium | reverse complement strand
ATGTGTCCGCCCCTATAATTTTTATTGCGCCGGGTTCACCACCCGCCCTATGAACAAGATCTGTCCGCTGACAGTATCGCGGATGAGAAAGATGAACGGGCGGTCGGCGGTGAAGGTGAAGTCGGGGAAAGCAGCGCTGGCTGTGTCCATGATCACAGCGGTGGCAGCGGCCGCCTCGGTGCCCTCCTCATCCACGGCGACGAAGGCCTTGTGGATCACGTCACTGATAAAGAGGTCATCCTTTCCGTTCATGCCAGAGAAGTCGGCGATGCCGGGCAGGAAGGCATCGGTCATGCCAAGGTTGGATAGGGCATCCGCCAGTAAAAAGTCACTGGTGAACGTGAATTTTGGGAGGGAGACTCCAACCGAGGCGGGCTGCATCGCGGCGAGGATCGCGTCGAGGGTGGCGTTATCCAGATCGGAGTCGAACAATTCGAAATTCCCCTCAGCGGGGAGCAAGATCGTCATGGCGGCTGTTTCACCTGCATAGGGCAGATCCATGGCCTGCCAGCCGTCGCCCTCCGCATACGGGACGTACACTGCGTTGTGCATCGTGGGGACTTGCATTGTGGAACCGTCGAGCAGGTGGAAATCGGCATCGTAGGTGGATTCGTACTCGAACTGATCGAGCCAATCGGCTTTGAAGTAAATGGCATTGACCAGCACCATGCGCGTATCGGCACTGACGGTACCTTCGGCAAGCAGGTCTTTGATGCGATCTTCAGTCTGGTCTTCAACCCAGGCGTTGATCTCTTTGCGGGCGGGCTCGAAGTTGTTGACGAAATCTGCAAGGCGGACCCCTGCCCCGTAGTTTTGCGCGAGTGTGTCGAGGAATTCGGGCAGGAAGGTTTCGGTCTGCTCAGCCCAGACGGCGTTGGCAATGCGTAGTTGCATCGGTTCGTGGTCCTTATCGTCGCCCTTGCCGCGCTGGTTCAGGCCGAGGTCGAGGGCGTTGAAGGCGGGATGGGAGTTTTGTCCGAGCATGACGTGCAGCGTGTCCGTCATCTGCGATTCGGTTTCACCGCGCGCACCGGCGTAGGCCATGGAGAGGGCGAGGGAGATACTGTAAGGCGAGAGGATCAGGTTGCCGTCTTCAGCGCGAAGCGAGTGATAGAGGTCGATGGCGAAGGTGTTATTGCCGTTCACCAGGGTTTGCAGTTCGCTCTCCGCGATGGCGGGATTTTTATTTCGGCCCGCACTTGATTTAGCGACATTCGTGGTCATCGCGCCACAGGCAGAGAGCAGCAGCGTGAACAAAACCAGTAAAGAAAAAGTTTGATTGGCAGCTTTCATTTGATTCTCCTTTAGCCAAGGACGAAATGGCGCAAGATAATGTTTCCGACTCACAAGATGTACTCCATCGACACTTCCTCCGGCTCGTCATTGTACGTGGGGATCTCTACGAATCCAACGCGGCGATAAAATTTCACAGCGCGCGATTGCTCCAAACCCGTCTGCAAAATGATGCGGCGGTACCCACGAGTCCGCGCAAAGTCCAAGAGATGCGTGATGAGCTGATAACCTATGCCTCTCCCGTGATAATCCTCCAATAACCACATGCGCTTCAACTCGGCGGTGGTGTCATCCCACTTACGAATGGCACCGGAACCGATCACACGCTCATCATCTAACACGGCAAGGAATTGTCCGTTGTTATCGAAGTAGTGCGATTGCACTTCATCCATGTCGTGCAACTCACCTATCTCTTCGAAATGACGGATGCTTTCTTCAAGCGTTCCTTTCCAACCGTAGATGCGATAGGCTACACTGAGAACTATATATTTCGCGTCGGGAATTTCATGCAAGCGAATGGGGCGGATCTTGATCATGGGCGGATTCTACCTGCGTTCATCGTATAATCCCAGAAACTCAACTACAGGAACATTCAGGAACATTCAGGAACATTCATGAACATCATCCAAGCCATCCTTCTCGGTATCGTTCAAGGACTGACCGAATTCATCCCGGTCTCGTCCACGGCGCATTTGCTCATTAGCCAGCGTCTGCTTGGCCTGCCTGCCGATGACGCCATGTTCTCCTTCCTCGTCATCGTGCAGCTTGGTACGCTCGTCTCGCTCTTCGCCTTCTATTGGAAGGACCTGCTTGCCATCCTCAAAGCGACCTTGAATTTTCGCGCAGCCAGCCCGGAGCGCAACCTCGGCTTCTATATCATCCTCGCCACGATCCCTGCACTGCTGGCGGGCTACCTGCTCAAAGATGCAGTGGAAGCACTCTTCAAACAGCCCATGCTCGAAGCAGGCATCCGCTTGATCACCGCCGCCGTTCTGCTCTCTTTCGCCGAATGGCTGACCAAAAAGAATCGCTCGCTCGAATCGATGACCTGGCTGGATGCACTTCTCGTCGGCGTGATGCAAGTCATAGCTGTCTTTCCCGGCGCATCGCGCAGCGGCACAACCATCGCAGGCGGGATGTTCCGCGGCTTCGACCGTCCCTCCGCGGCGCGTTTCGCTTTCCTCATGTCGGTGCCGGTCATGCTTGCAGCGGGCGGATACGAAATGCTGGACGTGATCCAAATGCCGAACCTCGCGGACTTCCTGCCCCTGCTCGCGGCGGGATTTGTCACAGCCGCCATCGTGGGCTGGTTCGCCATCAAATGGCTGATCGGATATCTGAGCAAACGTTCCTTGTCCGTCTTTGCCATCTATTGCGCTTCGGTCGGGACGCTGGTGCTGGTCGCTTCGTTGCTGGCCTGAATCGCCATTCAGAAGGAGGTCTCATGTTTTCTCCAAATTGGTACGATGTCGGCGGTCCCGGACTTCTGTTCGCGATCGCGTTCATGGGCATCTTATCGTTCGTCATCGTCTTCATCGGCATCCCCCTCCTTGAGGCCGTTGCCCTGGTCTTTCTGAAATGGGATCGCTTCGGCCGTTCGTTCTGGGCAGCCCTCGTCGCAAACACTGCCACGTCCATTCTTGGGCTCATCGTCAACTTTTTCATCGAAGATTACTTCGGGGCAGCGTGGTTCCTTCTCACCTTCCTCCTTTCCGTGCTTGTTGAGGGTGGAGTTCTGATGTTCTTCAAACGGAATGCGGCCCAGGAAAACTGGCGCTCTGCCATTGTGATCAACCTGGCAAGTTACTTCCTGATCATCCTGCCGATCGTTTTACTATTCACCTAGTGAAGAGACTTACCCTCCCCACCCTGCTCGGATTGGCGCACGGCGCATCAGACGCCGCGGCTGGATTTTTGATCGCGCGCATCCTGCTCACAGGCGATGCAGATGGGGGCGTCCTCATCATGATCTACAATGCCCTCGCCTTCGGACTTCAACCGATCACCGGCCTGATGCTCGACCAGCTCCATTTTGCAAAACGCAGCGCAGCCTTGTCTCTGCTTCTTTGCGCAGTTGGAATGGCACTCTCGGCAGCCAACTTGCGTCTCGCCATTTTATGTACCGGGATCGGGTCGGCGTTCTTTCATCCCGGCGCTGGCGGTGTCGCGATCGCTAACACTCCTGACCGCGCCAGTGGTCCCGGCGTATTTGCCGCCTTCGGCGTGGTTGGTCTCGCCTTTGGCACGCACTCGGCTATACTCGATTCAAGCATCGTGACCGTTGGTTGGATGACCGTTTTGATCGTGTGCGCCATCGCCATCTGGCTGATGCCTGAGGTGCAGTCAAGCGTCCATGGGCCGGCCGCTGTCAATGTCACACCCGATGCGTGGACAATCATGTTGCTGGGCGGGCTAGTCCTGCGTTCCTTTGTCTGGGTGGCATCGAAGTCAGGCGTTTCCGATATGACGGTTGCGGCTTTGTGGGTGGCCTGCTTTGCCGGGGCAGGCAAACTGCTCGGCGGATTCCTTGCGGACCAGTTCGGCTGGCTGCGCTGGACGGTGTCGGCGTTGTTCATCTCGATTCCCCTGCTGGCATTCAGTTCAAGCGGACTTCCCTTCCTGCTGGCGGGCGTTTTTCTCCTCCAATCCGCCACCGCCCCAACACTGGCCTGGCTCGGCCAACGACTGAGCGGATCGCCTTCCCTCGCAGCGGGAATCGGCCTGGGGCTGGCTGTCATCGTTGGCGGGCTGCCGGTTTTGCTGATCGCATCTGAACAAATTTATACGCCCTTTGTAATTGCAATTGCAGCGGGCATTTCCCTCCTGCTTCACTGGCTGGCTCTTTCCCAGCCGGCAGCAGTGGAACCAGCACAAGCCGCATAACGTTCACATACCATGAAATCATTTTCCACACTGATCTCTCTTGCGCTCCTTCTCTCCGCCTGCACCCCAACCCCGGCAGAATCAAAACTTGTCAATGTGTACGCCACACCCGCGGCTGGTCCCTGGCTCTCAGAACTCTACACCTGCGCCGAATCTGCTTCGGTCATCCTGAACGTCACGCCAGATTCGCCCGATATTTTTCTGCGCGTCGGTGAACCGCAGGGACTTACTTCTCCTGCCTATCAGATCGATACCGAGGAGATCCTTGTTGTCGTACACCGGGTCAGTCCGGTTCAAAACTCGAGCCTGCAAGAAATTCAAGCATTATTCGGCGGACAGGGCGACCCATCTCTGCAGATCTGGGTCTACGCAGATGGTGACGACGTGCAAGATCTCTTTGAGCAAACCGTTATGCAATCGCGCAACATTGTCTCTTCAGCGCGGATCGCCGTCAATCCGCAGTACATGTCCGACCTGCTGAATGCCGAAGTAAATGCTGTCGGCATCCTGCCGAGGCATTCGAAGATTGGCGATACACGCTATGTATTCTCTGCAGGCGTGTTCCCAGTGCTGGCGATCACACAAGCCGAGCCGGAAGGAGTCATTCAACAATTGATCGGCTGCCTGCAAAAGTAAACCTGTTTTATTATCACGGAGACAACGAGGAATGGGATTTTCTTCTCTCTGACTCTTATCTCCGTGGCTTGTTTGACGATTTGCGATACAATTGGCGCGAGAGGTTTCCATGCGCGCAGTAGATATCATCATCAAAAAAAGAGATAAAGGCGAATTATCCCGCGAGGAGATTCGCTTTTTCGTTAACGGCCTCGCCACCGGGCGCATCCCCGACTATCAAGCCGCGGCATGGGCCATGGCTGTTCTACTGAACGGCATGACCCCCCGCGAAGTGACTGACCTGACACTCGCCATGGCACAATCCGGCGAAGTGCTCGATATGTCCGACGTGGTAAAGATCGCCGTGGACAAACACTCCACCGGCGGCGTCGGCGACAAGACAACGCTTGTAGTGCTCCCCGCGGTGGCCGCATGCGGTTTACCCGTGGGCAAAATGTCCGGGCGCGGACTGGGCTTCAGCGGCGGCACACTCGACAAGCTCGAATCGATCCCCGGTTACCGCGTGGATCTCAGCACCGAAGAATTCGAAAAACAACTCAAAGAAGTGGGCGTGGTGTTGTGCGGCCAATCGAAAGACCTCGCCCCTGCTGATGGCAAACTCTATGCCTTGCGGGATGTGACCGGCACAGTCCAATCCATTCCGCTGATCGCCTCGTCCGTGATGAGCAAGAAGATCGCGGGCGGCGCGCATGCCGTGGTGCTCGATGTGAAAGTAGGCAACGGCGCTTTCATGACCAATCTGAAAGACGCGCGCGAACTGTCAACGCTGATGGTCAAGATCGGTGAATTGGCCGGGCGAAAAGTCATCACTCTGCTCTCCGACATGAACCAACCGCTCGGGTGCGCTGTGGGTAATGCGCTCGAGGTGCGTGAGGCGATAGATACACTCAAAGGGGGCGGCCCGGATGATTTCCGCGAACATTGCCTCCACATCGCGGCGCACATGCTCGTGCTCGGCGAAACCGCTCCCGATGTTCCGGCCGGACGCGCGCTTGTGGAAAAAGCCATCGCCGATGGTTCTGCGCATGCAAAGTTCCGTCAGCTGGTGCAAGCGCAAGGCGGTGACGTTTCGTATGTGGATGACCCTGACAAACTGCCGCGCGCATCGCTGATCGAGGTCGTGAAAGCTCCGCGAGGCGGATACCTGGAACAGGTCCAGGCGCGAAGCGTGGGTGAGGCTTCGGTGGCTTTGGGCGCAGGTCGAGCCAAGAAAACCGATCCGGTCGATCACGCGGTGGGCTTCTTCATCCATCACAAAGTCGGCGACAAGATCAAGGAAGGCGAGCCCCTGTTCACCGTTCATGCCAACGATAAGAACAAGTTGGCGGAGGCGATCGAGTCGGTATCTCTGGCGCATGTGATTGCCGATTTTCCGGTCCCTTCGTTACCCCTGTTTTACGAATAAATATCACGAGTTCGTCATTTTGTACGTCTTGACATTTCCACTTTTATTCATTAGACTATACGAAAATACTACACGCCAAAGGAAAGAGGCAACATGCCCCCTTCTCAAACTTCCCTTACCCCCAATTCTCTCCTGCCCGTCGTGTTCAAATCGTGGGAATCCTATTTAAAAGATCAAGGCCGTTCCCCACATACGATCAAAGCATTTCTCTCCGATGTGAGTCTGTTGGCACAATTCCTGCCGGCGGATAAAGCCCTCGGCGCGATTTCCACGAGCGATCTCAATCGCTTCGTGAAGTGGCTGGAAAAAGATCGGGGTGTGCCCTGCTCGCCCAAGTCGCTGGCGCGGCGCATCACTTCGTTCAAATCCATGTTCCGCTGGCTGCATCAGTTCGGCGTGTTGACCATAGATCCGGCTGAAAAGGTGGCACAACGCTCGGCGATCAGCCCCCTGCCACAAGTGTTGACGGAGCAAGAGACTCAAGCCGTTCTCGATGCCGCCAACCGCCTCCGCACCGGACCCAAACCGGATGCCCGTCCCTATGCGTTACTCTCCCTCCTGCTTTTGACTGGCATTAAAAAAAGCGAATGTCTTGGAATCAACGTCAATCACCTCGATCTTGAATCCCAAGGCGGACCTTTGGTCTTTATCCGCTATGCAAGCCCGTCGAACCGTTACAAGGAGCGCAAACTTCTTCTCGACGCAGAATGGGTGAAAGCCTTCAAGGAATACAAGGCACAGTACACTCCGACAGATCAGCTTTTCCCCTGGTCACCGCGACGGCTGGAATACCTGCTCGAGGATATCGGTGAGGAGGCCGGGCTCGAGAAGCATCTCTCCTTCGACATGTGCCGCTGGACCTGTGCCCTGCATGATTACAAAAGCGGTGTGGAAATCGACCGTATCCGCCAGAAATTGGGCATCTCCAAGATTCAGTGGCGCGAGATAAACATGAAGCTTCGCAAGTTAAGCGAGCAGGAATAATATAAAAGCGGATGAGTTCACCTCATCCGCTTTTATTATTCATAAACGGAAGTTGATTTGTCAAGCGGGGGTGCAAGTGTTAAATATAGGATCTGTCGCGAATCGCGAGTCAGGCGGTATCGTTCTGAAAGCTGGTAGCCGGGAATCCAGATGATGTCCTCTTCTGAAGCGAGCAGGGGCCAACGGTCCCGCGCGCGCTGGGGAAGTTTTACGTTGGTGAAAAAGTCGGAAAGTTTTTGGGTATGGCCCCCCAGCCCAAGCGGTTCGAACCGATCCCCGTCACGGCGGATGCGGATGTACAAGTTCTCAGCCTGCCCCTCTACATCGATCCAAGTCTGGTACGGGTCATCATTCCCCTGCGCCTGTTCCCATGCCAGCACAGGGATGTTCCATCGCTCACAGGTGATTCGCCATCCACCCGGTAAGAGCAACTCGCCGGGCACAGGGAGTGGCATCGAATCGACGTCACTGGGCAGTTGCGGCCAGCGCTCGAACGGCAGGATCGCATTTCGGCTCGCCACGTAAATACGGCCTTCCTCACGAAGCAGGCGGGCATCCCCCGGCAAGGATAATGCTGAGCGCTCATCATTGCCTGCCAGAAATTCCACGGCGCGCTCAAGCGTGACATAGGTTGCTTCTTCCTCGGGAACCACCATTTCCATGGCATGGCGGATGAGGTGGCGTTGAACGCCGATGGATTGAGTAACAAACTGAGATGCATCGAACACAACAAGATCACTAGACTCTGCCGCCACAACATGCTGCCAGGCGGCGTTTACCGCATCGCGGACGATTTCATGGTCTGCGCTAAGAAGTTGGGACGTGCGCCATGCGGCCTCGCGAAACTTTGGATTGTAGGTTTCAAGGGCAGGGATCAACAAATGCCGGATGCGGTTACGCATGAAGTTAAGCGACTCGTTGCTTGGGTCGTGCACCGGGCGCAATCCCTGTCCGGCGCAATAAACAACCGTCTCCTCGCGCCATACATCCAGCAAGGGACGAACAATGGGGATGGTGGTATCAAACACGGGCAGGACGGTGCGGTACGTCATTCCTTTGAGGCCCTTCAAACCTGCCCCCCGTAAAAGGTGCATGAGCATGGTTTCAACCTGGTCATCCGCCGTGTGACCGACCGCAACGGCCTGGGCGTAATTCAGATGCGCCTGTTCAAAGAGAAACTTATAACGCAGATTCCGCGAAGCCTCTTCAATGGATTGCTTCGTTTCAGCGGCATGCATGCGCACATCGCCTTGACCAACTACCACAGGAAGATTGAGGCGTTCTGCCAGCCGTTGCACCGTCGCAGCATCGGAATCAGCATCTTCACGCAATTTGTGATTGAAATGCGCAATGACGATCGGGTATCCCGCCCTTTGTAATACGTCCATCAAACACAGGCTATCCGGCCCGCCTGAGACGGCAACAATAACGGGACTCGAGGCATCGAGGCCGCACTGCTGCTGGAGGATGGAGGCAATGCTGGTCAGCATGCCGTAATTATAGTCGCACAAAACAATGCGGCGGACTGGAAAATCCGCCGCGTTTTGTTACACCTGATACAACTCCACCAGCACTCCCCCGGTTGCCTCAGGGTGGATGAATGCATAGCGCTTCCCATCGGCGGCGAGACGCGGCTCTTCGTTTATGAGTCGAATATTCTTGGCCTTCAACTCAGCCATCATGCCGTCGATATCATCCACCTCCAGGCAGATGTGATGCATGCCCGGTCCGCGTTTGGCGAGATACTTGGCAATGCCCGAGTCGTCGGTGGTGGGTTGCACGAGTTCCACCTCGGAACCAGCAAGCGGCAGAAACGCCACTTTGGATTTTTCAGCGGGCACATCACGCAGTTCATGCAGATGAATGCCCAGCGCATCCCTCCAGAACGAAAGGGATTTTTCGATATCGTCAACGACGACAGCTACGTGATTGATACTTTTGACAATTGGCATGATTACCTCGTTAATCTGAGTTTGGTGCTTCGATAAAAGAAGGCTAGGCCGTAACCTTGAGAAAACCGAACAGCCGCCACAAGCCGCGCATCATGGCATGCCCCCCATCCGGCGTGAGGAATTGGTTCGGACACGACCCTGGAATGACCTTGATCCCGTTTGCGCGGCACATCGTAACTGCGTCCTGCGAGACGCTGGTCATGCCTGTCGCCAGGCCGGGTTTGGTACCCATCATGCAGTGCATCCAAACATGCTTGATGCCGAGTTCCACACACTGCTGGACGATTTGTTCGGTGATTTTTGGATTCGTTAAAATGAACACGGCATCCGGTCTCTCAGGGAGCGATCGCAGGTCCGGATAGCAAGGCTCACCTTCAAAGCTAGTAATCCGAGGGTTGACGGCATAGACCTGATAGCCGTTTTTCTTGAAATTTCGGAAGGCAAGGTTGCATCCGGTTTCACGCTTATCCGACACGCCAACAACAGCAATGCGCTTTTGGGCAAGAAAATTCTGGACAAGCTCGTCGATTGCGGACATATGATCCTCCAAAAAAAGTCGGAGCCGCGCGGCTCCGACATTCCATGTTGATAGTCGAACAGCATATCGCGTGCCAGCAGATTCTATCCCCATCCAGCCAGTGGGCAAGTGACAAACGTCACCGTCCGCGAGGCTTTTTCACTGCTTCCTGTTTGGGATAATTCTTCTCCGGCCATGAAGCAAATCTCAACATCTGCGTCCCGTATTCCGCGGCAATTTCTGTGAAAACCTTGCCGGTATTCGGGTTCAATGGGAAATACTTGATGAAATACAGGTCACCAAAAGCGGTGGTGAAGATGGTTGTATCCGCAATATAGTGCAGGTGCCCATGCCCTTTTCCGTTATATTCAAGAAAATCCCAATTCGCTTCCTTGTCCTCCTGGGTTGAAGCCGCCATCCTCCAGAAACGCTCGAAGAATGGATACTCTTCAGGGTTTCGGAAGCATTGCATGAGATATTGAAAATACGGATGATGACGGTATCGCAAACTGTTTTCGCGGAAACCACGCATGGTGTTGAAGGCATACTCATCCCAGTTCCAATCCATTTGCGACTGGGCGAATAAACCCTTACCAAACGTAAGGTGAATGGAATTAAATCCGCGCGGCACGCTTGCCAGGTAATCGATCAATGGCTGGTTCACTTTAAACAATGCCAGCATCGGGCGATTAACCATGACGAAATCGTAGAATGGATCAATCACGAAGGCAGGCACTTGCAATTGATTGGCAACATTCTGTAACTTGGCCAGTTCCTTTTCCGGGTTTGCAGTATCCGAGGATGTATGCGGCAGGTCAGGCCGAACCATCTCGTTAATACCAACTCCGGACGCCGCCAAAAAGAATTGGCGTCTTTCACATGTGGTCAATTGAAGAACATCTGCAAGAGCAACTAAAATTTCCGGGGACAAATTACTTTTCTTGCCTCGCTCGATGTGGCTCAAGACATGGAAAGGAATACCAGCCAAATCGGCCATTTGAGGCTGGGTCAATCCTAAATCTTCCCTGAGGCTGGCTACGATCTTTCCAAAATCATCTCTTTGCATGGCTCCTCCTATATTTCCTGTTAATTTAACTCGAAAATTTTTTCGAGTCAAGGAGAAATTTTTTATCAACACAATTGGGGCAAAATGCCTATAATGTTCATCACTGGACCTTTGGGGGACGTAGGGGGAAACGAACGGGGGAAACCATTAGGGGGATCGGTATGAGGGGGCTCGAAATTATAAGCAGGCACCGTTTGGTGCCTGTTTTATTTTTTTCGATCGAATCCTCATTTACAGGAAAGCCCACAACAGCCAGAAGAGAATCATCACTGAACCGATGGCGAAACGCGCCGCAAAGGCCGATCCCCAGCCGATCAAAAAGACTTTGGCGGAGTCACGCGCCTGTTTCCAATCGCGGAAGCGCAGGTACTCCAACCCCAGCAGAGACAACGGCGAGGCGATCAGACCGATCAGCGGGGTGGCAAAAATGCTGACGATGATTCCGGCTGCATAACACAGCAAAATATTCTTCCATGGAATCTCATGCCCGCGCATCTTGGAGGCGATGATGAGATTATCGACGATATTACCGCCGATCATCAGAAGAGTAATAAAGCCAAAGAGCATCCAATCCCACCAGGGCATAAGTCCGTTGGCGGCCTGGATGAGGGCATATACAAGCGTCGCCAGCCACATCACGGTCAGACCGGGGAAGACCGGCACGATCAAACCAACCAACCCGAGGAGCAGAATGAAAAGGGTTAGAGTTTGGAGAACAACTTGGGACCAGAAGAGGAAATCGAAGGGCATGAAATCTCCAGACCATGGACGGTGAACGACAGACCATCTCCACCGTCCATGGTTCATTGCCTATGGTCGGATTATATCAATCCCGCCCATCCACGGGCGGAGCACTTCTGGCACAACGATCGAGCCATCGGCTTGCTGGTAATTCTCCATGACGGCGATCAGCGTGCGCGGAAGGCCGAGGCCCGAGCCGTTGAGCGTGTGCAGCAAGCGGACCTTGCCTCCATCGGCGGGACGATACTTGATGTTCGCGCGGCGCGACTGGAAGTCGGTGACATTCGAGACCGAGGAGACCTCCAGCCACTCGTCACAACCCGGTGCCCAGAGTTCGAGGTCGTAGGTCATGGTTGAGCCAAAGCCGATGTCGCCGGTGCAGAGTTGCTTCACGCGATACGGGATGCCCAGTTCGGCACAAGTCTGCTCGGCGTCAGCCAGCATTTTCTGGTGCATGGCTTCCGACTCTTCGGGCTTGCAGTAGATGTACATCTCGACTTTGTCGAACTGGTGACCGCGCTTGATGCCGCGTACGTCACGTCCAGCGCTCATCTTTTCGCGGCGGAAGCAGGGCGTGTATGCGGTGTAGAGTTTTGGGAGCCCGGCCTCATCCAGTATCTCGTCCATGTGCAGACCCGTGAGCGGAATCTCGGCGGTGGGGACGAAGTAGAAGTCCTCTTCGTGGTCACGGTAGAGATTGTCGGCAAACTTCGGGAGTTGGCCCGCACCGTAGACCGTAGCCGTCTTGACCATGAACGGCAGGTATTGCTCACGATACCCCTGACGCGTGTGCAGGTCGAGCATCCATGCGATCAGGGCACGCTGCAAGCGAGCACCCGGCCCGCTCAGCACGTAGAAGCGCGAACCGGTCAGTTTGGTGCCGCGTTCGAAGTCAATGATGCCGAGCGCCGGACCGAGGTCCCAGTGCGGCTTGGGGGCAAAGTCAAATTTGCGTGGTTCGCCGATCGTCTTGATGACGATGTTCTCGCTGTCATCTTTTCCGTAGGGCGTGCGCGCATCGGGGATGTTCGGCAGTGTGGACATGAGCCCGTTCAGTTCGGCCTCGACCGCTTCCACTTCCTTATCCAGCGCGGTGATCTTATCCCCCACCACACGCATCGCCTCCACCTTGGACTGGCGTTCGGCGGCGTCCTTCATCTTGCCGATCTCCTTCGAGACCGTGTTGCGTTCCGCCTTGAGCGCTTCCACTTCGTTGAGCAGGTTACGGCGTTTGCCATCCAGTTCGATGATGGCATCCACCTTGGACGGGTCGTCCTGGCGGTCGCGCAGTGACTTGCGGACCACGTCTGGCGTTTGGCGGATGAGATTGATGTCGAGCATGTTGCACCTCCAGTGCTGGACGATGGACGATAGACCATGGACCATTTTAGTGGTCCACCGTCCATGGTCGGAAATAGAATACGCCCCCGGTCCGTTTGCAGGACGAGGGGGCGTCTCGTGGTGCCACCTGCTTTTGTTGTCGTGGGACAACCTTGGGATCGCGATAACGGGCGAGACCGTCCCTCTTACGATTTTTTGGAGTGCGACCTTTAGGTCGCCTTTGCAGGCTGAAGCCTGCACTCCAAACATAAATCCCTGCGAGGGCGAGGGCAGAGTGGATTTCGTTATCTGGCGGGTCACTTCACACTGAGCAGTGACTCTCTGAACCGTTGCACAACTACTTGTCTCTGCGCGTTCTGTTGGCGCGATTATACCCTTCTCAAGAAGGGTGTCAAGAAAGCAAAGATGCTTATAATTCGCCTATTCCCGCCAAGGAGACAGCCATGTTGGATCAGATGAAAAATTATCCGCCGCTTCAAGCCGCCGATGTACGCATCTTGCGCTCGTGGAAAAACGAGGGCTATGAAAAATCCATGTTGATCTTTCAAACACCATTTGGTTATCGCCGCATGGCGGAATTATTTCACCCCGATGGTGAAGGTCCATTCCCGGTCATCCTCTTTGTGCATTGGTATGAACCGTTTGCGGCCACGTCGAATCGCAGCCAGTTCGTCGAGGAAGCCATCGAATTGGTGAAACAGGGCGTGATGTCGCTGACTATCGAAACGCTCTGGTCCGACGATGACTTTTTCCTCAAACGCACGCAGGCCGACGACCTCGAAAATTCGATGCAGGAAGTGGTCAACTTGCGGCGTGCAATGGACTTCCTGCTATCACAACCGGGCGCGGATCCGAAACGGTTCGCTTACGTCGGTCACGACTTTGGCGGGATGTACGGTGTCCTGGTGGGCAGTTTGGACAAACGCCCGACTCACTACGTCATCATGGCGGCCACGCCTCGCTTCCCGGACTGGTACCTGTATCTGCCCGCGCTGGAGGGAGAGGCCCGCGAGGAGTTCATCCGCCAAATATCCGCGCTGGACCCGATCACGCACGCCCCGCACCTCGCCCCCGCCCCGGTCCTCTTCCAATTCGCGGACGATGATTTTCACGTCCCGCAAGAACGCGCACAGGAATTTTTCGCTGCCGCGCGCGAGCCGAAGGAGATGAAGATGTATCAGGCGGGTCACGGGCTGAATGAGGAAGCGACGAAAGACCGTATGGCGTGGTTACAAAAACAATTTGGTTTATAAAAAAGAGCGGGCACTTTGTGTCCGCTCTTTTTACGTCAATCCTAATTCGTTGGCAATCCCAACTCTTCCAACTTCTCCTTCGTCGGCCAGCCTTTTTCGTCCCAGCCGCGGAGTTGGTAGAACTCGGGCAGCATTTTGTCGAGTTCCACTACCTTGCCCTTGGCGGGACCATCCGGCAGAGGCTCGTTCAGCATGCGATGCGGGAGGGTATCTTCGGTGGAACCGGCTTTGAGGACGAACATGCGCTCAAGGTTGTAGACGCGCTCGGCGGCGGTCATCACTTCTTCAGGAGTGTAGCCCGCACCAGTGGTGAGGTTCATCAACATCGAGAGACGCTCCGGCCAGACCATGCGCTCCTTGCTGAACACGTAGCGGATGGCGAGGAAGACGCACAGCCCGGACGAGTCGATCAACGCAAACGAGTCTTCGAAGCGCTTCACCAACTCGGGTTTGCCTTCAGTGGTCAGCGGATTTTCTTTCACGGGCACGCCGAAGACCTCCTCGTAAGCCACGTCCCCTTCCATGTGTGAGGCGCCCTTGTTCGAGGTGGCGTACAGCAGACCCATGCCCTGCGAGCCGCGTGGATCGTAGCCGGGGAATTCCTGCTTGCGCGTTGTGACCGCGATTTCGGGGTGCCCATATTTCTCCGCGAGACGATAACTGCCTTCAGCCAGATCATTGCCGAAGCCTTCGCGGCGCGCCATCTTATGAACCATTGCGATCATCGCGTCGTGGTCGCCGAAATTCAGCGGCTGACCGATCACTTCTTCGGGGATGTAGCCCTTCTCGTACATTTCCATCGCGGCGGCGATCGTCATACCGGTCGTGATGGTGTCCATACCGTATTCGTTACACAGATAATTCGCTTTGGTCAGCGCGGCGAGATTGCTCACGCCACAGCCGGTGCCGAGCGAGGAGATCGTCTCGTATTCGGGACCCTCGCCTTTGCCCTTGTACGGGCCATCGGGCACCTCGGTCAAACGTCCGCACGAGATGGGACAGCGATAGCACGGCGTATGTCGGATCAAATAACTATTTTTCAGCGCAACGCCGTCCACTTTATCCGCGTGCTCGAACGTGCCTTGCAAAAAGTTGTGCGTCGGCAGGATGCCCAGCGTGTTGGTCACTGCGGGGACGTAGGCTGTGCCGTAGATGCGCAGGTTCGAGCCTTTCTTCACGTCCGCGCCGACTTCCTTCGAGACGGTCACGCTCAACTCACGCATCGCGGACTCTTCCACCATGGGCGGATTCTTGTTGCCCATCGCGACAACCGCTTTGAGATTCTTGCTCCCCATCACGGCTCCCACCCCGGACCGCGCAGCGGCTCGGTGCTTATCGTTCATGATCGCCGCCATGAGGGCAAGGTGCTCGCCGGCCGGACCAATGCAGGCCACGCGCGCCTCGTCGGAGGTCTCGGCTTTGAGCAGGTCGGTCGTCTCGTGTGTGTCCTTGCCCCATAGGTGCGCGGCAGGACGAATCTCGACCTGATCTTCATTTACAAAAAGATAGACCGGCTCTTCGGACTTGCCCTCGAAGATGAACATATCGAAGCCGGTGCGTTTCATCCACGTGGGGAAGTCACCGCCGGAGTTGGAATGCGCCAGCGCCCCGGTCAACGGCGACTTGGTGACAACCATGTAGCGATTGCCGGTCGGCGCGGGGGTGGCGGTGAGCGGGCCGGTGGCAAAGATCAGTTTATTCTCCGGCGCGAGAGGATCCACCATGGGGTCGACTTCACGGTAGAGGTAATAGATCGCCCAGCCGCGCCCGCCCAGATAGTCCCGGGCGACGCGAGGGTCAACGTCTTCGGTGGTGATCTTTTTTGTGGTCAGATTGACGCGAAGTAGTCGGTGGTGCCAGCCGTACATGTGAATCTCCTTTTACCCGCCAGCGATGGCGGAGAATGCTGTGACAGTGTCGCCTTCCGAAACCGGCGTATCGAGCGGGACGGTCAAGCCGTTCAGCACGATGACACTCGAGTCGTCCAACGGGATATCGAAGCGGGCAACTGCGTCGCGGACGCTGGTCCCATCGGGGACTTCGATCTCGATCATGCCATTCTTTGCTTCGGGAGGCAGGTGATCGCGATAGGTTGCGATCAGTTTGACGCGTATCATCATTCGTGGATTCTAGCACGCCGCAGGCAGGATTGTCCAACCTGACGTTTATCCTGAGTTTGGGCAGAGAGTGCACCTTCCATCGGTCGGGGCGAAAATGATTACAATAAAATCATGAAACGACAACTCCCCTATCACGGCTGGTGTTTCGTGTGCGGAGACGAAAATCCACATAGCATTGGTATGACCTGGTGGGTGGAAGACGACGGCCGCCTGACCTCGGACTTCGTTCTGGACCTCGCCAAGCAGGGTCCGCCCGGACACGCGCACGGAGGCGCCTCCGCCGCGATCCTGGACGAGGCGATGGGGCTGGTCGTCTGGGCGGCGGGGCACAAGGTGGCGGCGGTCAATCTCGAGATCAACTACCACAAGCCGATTCCGCTCGAGCAGCCGCTTCACCTTGAGGCGCGTATCACCGAACAGGACGAGCGGAAGATATTCTCCACGGGCGAGATCCATCTGCCCGATGGGACGATTGCCGTCAGCGGACGCGGAATCTATGTGGTCGCGCCGAAGTTGTTCGAGACGATCGAGTTGGAAAAGCGCAAGTCAAAATAAGCGGGAACAATTTCAATGGACATGCGTCCAAAAGGAAAAATGGAGAAAAACATGAAACATATAATGATTCCCCTGCTCGTTCTGACCCTCCTTGCAGCCTGTACCCCGGCTCCCACCCAATCCCCCGACACCCCCGTGGACAGCGACACTTCCCCTAACGGACTACCGCCCATCTATGCCCCACGTCCCGGTGACGATCAATTCCAACGCGGAGAAGTGTTCCTTGACTCCACAGACCTGCTCACGATGGAAAGCTTCCCGCTTCAATTCTCACTGATGCTCAAAGGCAGCCTGCCGACGCCGTGCAATGAGTTGCGTGTGAGTATCGGCGAGACGAACGCGGATGGCAGGATCGACCTTGAGGTGTATTCGGTCAGCGATCCAAGTATTATGTGTGCGCAGATGCTCCAGTCGTTCGAGCAAAGCATCTACCTGGGCAGTTTCCCAAGCGGCCATTACACCATCTGGGTCAACGGGAAACAGGTCGCGGAGTTCGATGCGTAACGGGGACTAATCCAAAAAAGGCCTCTCGATTTCTCGAGAGGCCTCTTTGTTTCATTTGAGAGACACATTAATTCCATAGCCTCCTTACAATGCGGACCAAGTCCACGAACTCTTGCCAGTCTTCATCACGCGGCAGATACTCACTCAAGCGTTCCGCTTCGCGATATACGTCAGAAAGCGAACTGCCTTCAGACCAGTAGCTCTGTTTGAGGATCTCCGCAAACTCCGCAACGATCACCGTCCTCTGGAAGAAGGGGCTGGTATCGTGAAACTCGCGGGACATCTCCTCGGTATAAAAGTCCTTTGAAACTTCGACCACCTGGTGCGTGTCGGGATCTTCCCAACGCAGATAAACCGTGGCAATGCGGCCATAGGCCTCGGGGCGAAGCTTTACTTCATACAGCGCCGTGACCGAGTGTCCCGCGCCAATCTCGCCTGCATCCACAGTATTGTCGCGGAAGTCATCATCTGCAACGGCGCGATTCTCAAACCCGACAAGGCG
>CAYNQA010000030.1:0-18318 GCA_964399225.1 uncultured Anaerolineaceae bacterium | reverse complement strand
GGTCGGTGCCGTCCACGCGGATGATGTAGATCTCGCAACCGAGGTCATCACCGTAATGATCGAAGTAGGCTGTGAACGCCACCCACTTCCCATCCGGTGAAAAGGATGGCCCCTGGCTGTTTCCACCCGAAGGCGTGAGTTGACGCACATCCGTAAAATCGGGACGGAAGAGGAAGAGTTCGCGCTTCCACGACGGACCGTTGTATGTGATCATCCATTGGCCATCCGGCGACCAATCGGAACGCCCGCGCAGTGCATCGAGTTGCGTGATCCGTTTCAGGCCGGAGCCATCTGCGTTCATCACGTAGAGTTGGATGGACCCGCCCGAGTCTGATGCGAAAAGGATCTGCGTCCCATCCGGCGACCAGGTTGGATCCCAGCCGCGCGCATTGAGCCGTTTCGGGTTCGCGCCATTCCGCTCCATCACCCAGACTTCCTCGCCATCGTTCTTCGTCCCAACCCCAAAGACGATCTTCGCGCCATCGGGTGAGACCTCTGGTGCCTTCAGAACGCCGAGCGAGTCGGTGAGTTGGGTGATCGCGCCGCTCGCAATATTCAACTCATACATCTCATACACATAATCGCGCACATACGCGGTATACAACACCGTCCCATCGGGCGAGAGCGAGGGATACCAATGTTTGACAGCATCAAAGGTCAATTGCTGATACCCGCTCCCGTCTGCGTTGATGATACAGATCTGATTCGAGCTATTACCGATCTGACAGGTAAAAACGATTCTGCCGGACGGTTCGTCGACGGGAAAAGGTGTGGGGGCGGGAAATGTCGGCGAGGGTGTAGCCGCTTCCCCGTCCGGACTCGAAGCGGGTGAGGCCGTGGGGACGTGGGAGGCCTGCGCTTGCAACGTCGCGATGGTGAGAGGCGGCTCCGGAGTCGAAGTCAATGCGCAGGCGAGGGTGAAGAAGAGCAGAAGAGAAAGGAGTTTTTTCATGTCAATAAAGTTGTAGCGCAAGATAAAATCTTGCGCTACTGTTTTTGCCTCGGCTGGTCTGTAAGCCGCCACAACGCCCCCTTTCGGGGGTTTTGTCCAGAGAAAAAATTTACCTCGGCTGGTTTGTAAGCTGTCACAACGCCCCCTTTCGGGGGTTTTGTCCAGGGAAAAAATTTGCCTCGGCTGGTTTGCAAGCTGTCACAACGCCCCCTTTCGGGGGTTTTGTCCAGGGAAAAAATTTGCCTCGGCTGGTCTGTAAGCCGCATTTTGTCCGGCAGGGGGAAGTAGGTTTACGCCCCGAGGGGTTTCATCCCTGCGCCCTGCCTGGGCGACCATCTCTCTAGGCGGTGCGTTACCGCGCCGCTCAAGCGGCCTACCCGGAACTGGCCTTGCTCTCTAAAAGAGCGGCACATGAGGAGACGAGCCGCCTCCTCCCATCCGCAGATGGAGTCGTTCCTTCTTGGCCTTGCTCCTGACGGGGGTTACCTGGCCACCCGCATTACGGCGGATGCCGGTGGTCTCTTACACCACCTTTTCACCATCGCCCCACCTTGCGGTGAGGCAGTCTGTTTCTGTGGCCCTCTTCCGGTAGGTTGACTCCTAACGAAGTCTTCCCGCCCCGGGTGCTACCCGACGCCGTGCCCTATGGAGTGCGGACTTTCCTCGATCCCGCAAACGCAGGACCGCGGCCGCCCGACCAGCCGGAGGCAGTTTCATCATACCCGCATGAGAGAGGAACGTCAACCAGATGCAAGATTGAGAATGAGATGCAAGGCGCTTACAAAAACAATCACCTGTCACGAAGAACATTCGTGGATTTTCAAGTAAAATAGGAGGGCTTTCCATTTCCCCTGTTTCGAGGAGCTCCACGTGAGCAAGTGGCCTGGTAAATACATTATCGGATTGACCGGCAATATCGCCACCGGTAAAAGCGTTGTACGACGGATGCTCGAGCACCTTGGTGCCTACACCATCGATGCGGATGCGCTTTCGCATCGCGCCATTGCAAAGGGCGCACCGGGCTACCAAGCGGTGATCGATCTCTTTGGCAAATGGATCCTCGGAAAAGACGGCGAGATCGACCGATCGAAATTGGCCGGGCTGGTATTCCGCGATTCGCAGGCACTTTCGCAGTTGGAGGATGTCATCCATCCACTCGTAGCGCAGGCCGTGGACCACCTCGTGAAACGCGCGACCCAGCAGGTGATCGTCATTGAGGCGATCAAATTAATGGAAAGCGCACTCAAGTCTTCCTGTGATTCGGTCTGGACCACATATGCCCCCGAAGAAGTGCAGATCGAACGCCTGATGCGCAAGCGCGGCATGAGCCGAGATCAATCGCTGGAACGCATCCATGCCCAGGGGCCGCAAAGCGAGAAGGTGGCTGCGGCAAATGTGGTGATTCGCAACACGGGTTCGTATGATGAACTATGGCGGCAGGTAACCCAGGCTTGGAAGCAAGTCTCGCCGAGCAGCGACACCATGCCGCTCATCCACAAGGAGCCGGTCGGCGATATTGTGGTACAGCGAGGTCGTCCGCGCGACTCTCAATCCATCGCAGAGTTGATCACCCGCCTAAGCAACGGCAAGCGTAAAATGAACTCGGATGACGTGATGGAAGCCTTTGGCGACCGGGCCTATCTGCTGGTCATGGCCGGTGGAAAATTGGTTGGCCTTGCGGGCTGGCAGGTGGAAAACCTCGTGTCGCGCACCACTGACCTGTTTATCGAATCCGGCGCTCCCACCGCCGCCGTGCTGGAGGCCCTGCTTCAGGAAATGGAGCGCGCCTCGCACGACTTGCAATCTGAGGCATCCCTGGTCTTTGCCGCCACCGACCTTGCCGCCCAGGATGCCACCTGGAAAAAAATGGGCTACGACAAGCGCACCCCGCAATCACTGGGTGTGCAAGCCTGGCAGGACGCTGCGGTCGAGTCGATGCCTGAAAATACCATCTTGTTCTTTAAGCAACTGCGGCAGGACCGTGTCTTGCGGCCGATCTAGCGGAATTACAAATTAGGAATTGGGGCTGGGAGACGTTCCGGGGATTCCCTAATTTGTACTTCCCGATTCCTAATCTCCTACTGTGGCCGACTTTCTGAGCAACCTCCTCTTCGTCTTTCAACGCCTCAACTGGCTGAGTGTCCTCGACATTCTGCTGGTAGCTGGCATATTCTTTGCCATGCTTTACAGCCTGCGCGACACGCAGGCCATGGCATTGTTACGCGGCATGATCTTCCTCTTTGTATTGCTGGCCTTGCTCACCAGCCTGGTCTCTCTGCCTGCGTTTTCATGGCTTGTAAGCAATTCCCTGCCTGCGCTCCTGCTTTCGATCCCTGTCATTTTTGCCCCGGAGATCCGTCGCACTCTCGAGCGCATTGGGCGGGCAGGCACATTTACCCGGCGCAATGTTCACAGCGGCGCCCACGAAACAGAGCAGACCCTGCAAGCAGTGGTAAATGCCGTGGCAAGACTCTCCGCCCGTCAACACGGCGCCTTGATCATCCTGCAGCGGCTCGACACGCTCGCTTCGTATGTGGAAGCCGGTGTGCGGATGAATGCCGCCGTGACGCCCGAACTGCTCCTGCAGATCTTCTACCCAAACACGCCTCTGCATGACGGGGCTGCGGTCATCGCCGATGGAAAGCTGGTTGCCGCCGCCTGCGTGATGCCCCTCTCCTCGAGCGGGATCCTCAACCGTTCGCCCGAACGCCAAATGGGGTTGCGCCATCGCGCCGCCCTTGGCATCTCCGAAGCGACGGACGCCGTGGCCGTGGTCGTTTCCGAGGAGACCGGCTCGATCTCCATCGCCCATTCCGGACGGATGATCCGCCGCATCGAGGTGGAACGTCTTGAGAATATCTTAAGCGCATTCTATCAGCCGATCACTTCACCGCCGCGCACCCTGCTGGAGCGACTGCTTCCATTTTTCTTCAAAGACCGGGAAGGGCCGAAATGATCAAATGGCTTTTTGAAAACTGGCGCTCGATCCTTTGGGCGCTGGTCCTCTCCCTCTCGGTGTGGATCGCCGCCGTCACCGCCGCGGACCCGGATGAACAACGCCTGTTCAACCGCGCAGTGGAGATCGAGATCGTGGGTCAGGATTCCAACCTGGTGGTTGTGGGCGAGGTTCCGGCTTCGGTTCAGGTAACCCTGCGAGCCCCCCGATCCATTTGGGCGAAGTTGGAAGCGGAGGGGGCGCCGGTCCGGGCAGTCGTCGACCTTTCCGGGCTGAGCGCAGGCGAACACGAAGTGGCGATCCAGGTGCAGGTCAGTGAACGCCCGGTACGGATCGTTTCAGCGCTTCCATCCACGTTCGTGATCACGCTCGAGCATCTCGAAACACGCACCCTGCCGATCGACATCACCATCAATGGTCAACCTGCGATCGGGTATGAGGCAGGCGAAGTGGTGGTGAGCCCTGAAAAAGTGACGATCTCCGGCGCACAGTCGCTGGTGGAGCGGGTAAGTCGCGCGCGTGTGGTGGTAAACCTGAACGGTACGCGCGAAAGCGTGGACCAGTCGCTCGAGGTGCAGGTCCTGGATGATAACAATCTGGCTGTACGCGGCCTGGGTGTGACCCCCTCTTCAGCGTTGGTTACGCTACCGGTCAGCCAGCAAGGCGGTTATCGCGATGTGGCTGTCAAGGTGATCGTGAAGGGACAAGTGGCCAACGGTTACCTTTTGACAAAGCTCCAGGTCTTTCCGCCGATCATCACAGTCTATTCCACCGATCCGACGTTGGTGAATGACCTGCCCGGGGTGGTGGAAACCCAACCGCTGGAATTGCGTAGCGCAAGCGAAGACATAACCACCCGCCTTGCGCTCGTCCTGCCGGATGGAGTGTCGGTGGTTGGCGAACAAAATGTACAGGTACAGGTTGGCATTGACCCGATCCAAAGCAACCTGACCCTCTCGAAAATCAAAGTGGAAGTGGTCGGCCTGATGGACGGACTTGCTGTGCAGATCTCGCCGCCGGAAGTGGATGTGATCCTCTCGGGTCCTGCCCCTCTGCTGGACTCACTTTTACTCCAGGATATTCGCGTGGTGATCGACGTGACCGGGCTTGGCCCCGGCATTTATCAATTGACTCCGCGTGTTGAAGTCCTCGTTGCGGATGTGGTGGTGGAATCGATCCTGCCGAACACACTCGAGGTGGTGATCTTAGCAGCGGAAACGGCCACACCAACGCCGTGATATAGTGAACTGTGATCAGTAGTTAATCAGTCAATATGAAAAGAGAAAGGCTGACAGCCAAGCGCTAACAGCCAAAAACCCAATATGAAACCAGTAATCGCACTCGTTGGCCGACCGAATGTCGGCAAAAGCACATTCTTCAACCGTCTCGTTGGTGAACGCCTTGCCATCGTGGACGATACGCCCGGCACCACGCGCGACCGTCTCGTCAGCGAGGCGGAGTGGAACGGGCGCGCCTTCCACGTGGTGGACACAGGCGGCATCGACCCCACCCACGGCGGCAAGACCCCGCTCTCGATCGGTTCTGCTGACTTCATCCGCGAGATCCGTGAGCAGGCCATCATGGCCGTACGCGACGCGGACTTTATCCTCTTCGTTGTGGACGGCGAAACCGGGGTCACCGAGCCAGACCGCGAGGTGGCAAACATCTTACGCCGCAACCAAAAGAAAGTCGGCGAGACATTCCTGCCACCCGTTTTCCTGGTTGTCAATAAGTGCGAAACACCGGAACGCCGCGACGATGCGACCCAATTCTACGAACTCGGGCTGGGCACGCCCTACCCCATCTCGGCCATTCATGGAACAGACACCGGCGACCTGCTCGACGACCTGGTGGCCGCATTCGCACCGCAAGATGAGAACGAGGAAGATGACTCGGTCAAGATCGCCATTGTGGGCAAACCGAATGCGGGCAAATCGAGCCTGCTCAACAAACTGGTCGGCGAGGAGCGCGTGATCGTCAGCCCGATCGCAGGCACAACGCGCGACGCGATCGACACGCCGATGGAATTCGATGGGGCAAAGATCACACTGATCGACACAGCGGGCATCCGTCGCCGCGGGAAGATCGAGAAGGGGGTCGAACAATATTCCGTGGTTCGCGCCTTCAAGGCCATCGAGCGCGCCGATGTGGTTCTGCTGGTCATCGACGCGGCTGAAGGCATCAGCACCCAGGACGCGCACATCGCGGGCTTTGTGATCGAAGCGTCCAAGAGCGTTGTGGTTCTGGTGAACAAGTGGGACGCGGTGGAAAAGGACACATACACAATGAACGTCTTCACCGACAAGATCCGCGAAGAGCTGAACTTCATGGCGTACGTGCCTCTGCTGTTCATCTCCGCCAAGAACGGCCAACGCGTGGACCAGGTCTTGCCGATGGCTTTGCGTGTACAGGAGGAACGCCTTGTGCGCCTCAGTACATCGCAGATCAACAAGGTTTTGCAAACGGCGCAGGACGAACACCCCGCCCCATCTCATTCGGGACGCTCGCTCAAGATGTATTACGGCACCCAGGTCCGCTCCGACCCGCCGACCTTCATGATCTACGTCAACGATCCGAAACTGGCGCACTTCACCTATCGCCGCTACATTGAGAACCGCATCCGCGATGAGTACGGATTTTTGGGCACGCCGATCCGCCTGGTCTTGAAGGGGAGAAAAGAGTAGTACGGCGGACATGCGTCCCTTCCTCTCGGCATCGCTGTTCTGGCAATACCTGCTGGCTTTCGTCAGCATTGCGATCATCACCCTGGCCTTTTTTGGCTTACGCGACCTGATGGGGACAACCATCGTTGCGCTCTTGTATCTGATTCCCATCGGGGCGATCACCGCCTTTTGGGGGTTGGGCCCGGGCATCACCAGCGGTCTGCTATCGTTCCTGACGTTCAACTATTTCTTTATCAAACCATACTACACCTTTGCCGTCCACCAGCCTGCGGACGTGGTGATCCTGGTGGTATTTCTGTTCGTGGCCATCGTCATCAGCCAACTGGTCGGGCGGATGCAGGCCGGTCTCGCAGCGGCCACAGCCCGCGAGCGCGAGGCCACCCAACTGTATGAGTTGAGCACGGCCCTGGCGGGGTTGCACGACCGTCACGTCATTGCGCAGATTCTGCTTGAGCAGGTCATGGCCGTCTCCAAGGTGGAACACGTGGAAGTGAACGCAACCGGCGCGGAGGCGTTCCGCATGCACCTGCCTGCGGGCAGCGCGCCGTCGCGTTTGCCGGAGTGGAGCGTGCCCATCGAGTCGGCGCGGGGACGATTGGGGGAGATCCGGTTGTGGAGGGCCTCACCCGCTTTCCCGTCGAATGAGAAGCGCTTGTTGCAGACGTTCGCAAGTCAGGGCGCGTTGGCGCTCGAACGGGCGCAGTTGGCCCAGGCCGAGTCGCGGGCCAGAGTCCTCGAGGAGAGCGACCGGTTAAAGTCGGCCATTTTGTCTTCGGTGTCGCACGAGTTGCGCACGCCGCTTTCCACTATCAAAGCGGCGGCATCGAGTTTAAGAAGCAACGAGGTGAACTGGGATTCTTCGGCGCGCCCGGAACTGGTGGCGCAGATAGACGATGAGGCCGATCATTTGAACATGCTGGTCGGCAACCTGCTGGATATGTCGCGCATCGAATCGGGGGCGCTGAAACCGAAGCGCGAGTGGAACATGCTGCCCGAGATCGTGGGCAGCGTGCTGGCGCGCATGAAACGCATTGCGGGTGAGCACCGACTGGAAGTGGATGTGCCCGAGCAGTTACCACTCGTGCCCGTGGACTTTGTGCAGATGGAGCAGGTCTTCACCAACCTGATCAGCAACAGCATCAAGTATGCGCCGGGGCAAAGCGTGATCGGCTTGCGCGCCTTTGTGGAGGCCGGGGCTGTGCATGTGCTCGTTACCAACCAGGGGCCGCAAATTCCGCGCGAACATCTCGAGCGCATCTTCGACAAGTTCCACCGCATCACCGATGCCGACCGTGTGACCGGCACCGGCCTTGGGCTTTCGATCTGCAGGGGCATCATCGAGGCGCATGGCGGACGCATTTGGGCTGAAAACATTGTGGGCGGAATGTCATTTCACTTTACCCTGCCCCTTCTGTGGGACGGCGCGCCGCCTCCCAACCTTCCGATGAATACGGAGACCGAATGAACATTGGGCCGCACATTCTTGTGGTGGATGACGAACCGCAGATCCAGCGCGCCATCCGCACGATCTTGACCGAGAAGGGCTTCAAAGTTTCCACGGCCAGCCGCGGCGAGGAAGCGCTCACGCTCGCTGCCGCGAACGAACCCGATATCGTGATCCTCGATCTCGGCCTGCCCGATATGGACGGCGTGGACGTGTGCATGCGCCTGCGCGAGTGGACGCAGGTCCCGATCATTATCCTCTCGGTGCGCGACAGCGAACGCGACAAAGTGGCCGCCCTCGACAAAGGCGCGGACGATTATCTGACCAAACCCTTCGGCATCGAAGAACTGCTCGCGCGTGTGCGTGTGGCCTTGCGTCATGCCGCGAGCCGCAAGGGCGGGCAAAGTAAAGTGATCCAGGCCGGGGCGGTGACCATTGATCTTGTGTGGCGCGTGGTGAAACGCGGCGACGAAGAGATCAAACTGACCGCCACCGAATACAAACTGCTGGCCCATCTCGCATCCAACCATGGGCGGGTGCTCACGCATCAGAGCATCCTCACCCACGTTTGGGGTCCCGCCGACGCGGATCACACCGAATATTTGCGCGTCTACATGCGCCAATTGCGCAAAAAACTGGAAAGCGACCCCGAGCAACCGCAGGTCATCCTCACCGAACCCGGCATCGGCTATCGCTTCATTGCGGACGAGTAGTTCGTCACCTTCCGTCCGTGACTTTGCTCCCCAACGCCCCCGATTCGGGGCGTTTTTATTTTTTCTTTATGCGATTGGCCGTTTTCTTTGTCACCGATTTATGGCGGGCGTTTACGATTTCAGCATCAACGAGGTGACATGCAAAAACTCGACACCCCTTCCATCGGACTCACCCTCCCCTCCATCGCAGAAGACCGCGCCTCCTCCCCACTGGACAGCGGGCGCCTCGTGGGACGCCGCCTGCTTGTGGTCGTCGCCGGTCTCGACCTCGACATTCCCGCCGCGGCACGCAGGTTGCTTGAGGTTGCGAACGCCTTCCAATGCCGCCTGCTCTTCCTCGGCGTATGCGCCGACCCAACCGAAGAGCCGGGCCTGCAACGGCAACTCGTCACGCTATCGGCTTTGGTCCGCGATGCAGACATGCCCTACGAATTACACACTGTCTCGGGCCGCGATTGGTTGGGCGCGATCCAATCTCAGTGGCGGCAAGGTGACGTGCTGGTGTGTTTCTCCGGTCAACGCGCGGGCAAAAACCATCTGCTGATCGGGACAGCTCTGCAAGATAAATTCTCGTCAACAGTGTATGTGCTAGATATTCCCCTGCCATCCAAAGACTCCCCGCGCCCGGCCTGGCGCTCCACCGTCTCGGCATGGACCGGTTCCCTGCTCATCCTCCTGGCATTCTACTGGCTGCAAGTCACAATTGACCAGTCGCTCGTCTCGTGGGCGCGCACAACATTGCTTGCCCTGTCCATCCCCACGGAAATCTGGCTGGTGTGGATGTGGAACAGCATTACCGGATAAATAACTGATGTTACGCATTGTCATTGCGAGGGCGGTAGCCCGAAGCAATCCCCTCTCACTCGGAGATTGCTTCGTCGCGAAAACCAAGAGCGCTCCTCGCAATGACGCCTCATCTGCGTAACATCAGTAAACATCAGCGAAATCAAATTGAAGAAAAAATGAAACACGAACACATTTCCCCCACTTCCATCATTGAACGCGCCACAGAGTACGAGCCGCCCAAGAGCATTCGCTCCTTCTTCATCGGCCGCCCGCTTTCCACAGCGGATGCGCCGCACCAAACCATCGGCAAGGCCATCGGCCTGGCGGTCTTCGCCTCGGATGCGCTTTCCTCCACCGCGTATGCCACGCAGGAGATCCTCGGTGTGATCGCCGCCGCGGGAGCGATCGCCTACGGATACCTGTTCCCCATCTCGCTGGCGATCATCTCCCTGCTTGCCATCGTCACCATCTCCTACGAACAGACGATCCATGCCTACCCCGGAGGGGGCGGCGCCTATATCGTTGCCCGCGACAACCTCGGAGAACTTCCCGCGCAAACCGCCGGGGCCGCCCTGCTAACCGATTACATCCTGACCGTTTCTGTTTCGGTTTCTTCAGGCGTGGCGCAGATCGTTTCCGCCTATCCCGACATGTACCCCTACCGGGTGCTGATCGCTGTCGTGGCCGTATTTTTCATCATGCTGATCAACCTGCGCGGCGTCAAAGAATCCGGCACCGCCTTTGCCATCCCAACCTACTTTTTTGTTGTGATCATGGCGTTCACAGTCGCCTTCGGCATGTTCCGCTATCTGACCGGCTCGCTCGGAACAGTGATCGATCCACCGCATTTCGAGGCGGAGCACCTGATCGCAACGATCACACCATTTATCCTGCTTCACGCCTTCGCCAATGGCACAACTGCTCTCACCGGCGTGGAAGCCATCTCCAACGGCATCACCGCCTTCAAGGAGCCAAGAAGCAAAAACGCGGGCATCACATTGATCTGGATGTCGCTCATTCTGGGAAGTTTATTCCTCGGGCTTTCGTTCCTCACCGGGCAGACCCAGGCGGTCTTTTCGGAACAGGAGACGGTCATTTCGCAATTGGCCCGCACGATCTATGGCGGCAGGGGCCTGCCCTATCTGTTATTGATCTCCGGCACCACGGTCATCTTGATCATGGCCGCCAACACCGCCTTCGCCGATTTCCCCCGTCTCGGCGCGCTGCACGCCGGTGACGGATTCCTGCCTCGCCAATTAACCTATCGCGGCAGCCGCCTCGTATATTCGCGCGGCATCGTTTCGCTGGCGATCATTGCCTCGGTGCTGATCGTGATCTTTCAAGCGAGCGTCACAAGGCTGATCCCGCTCTATGCCATCGGCGTGTTCCTATCCTTCACGCTCTCGCAAGCGGGGATGGCGCGGCGCTGGTGGAAAATCGGCCACTTGAAGGAAGGCGAGGAAATCGTTGAGCCTGGCTCCACGTTACGCCATGAAAAAGGCTGGCAGTTCCGCATGGTCATCAATGGGTTTGGCGCGATCTGCACCGCGATTGTAATGGTGGTTTTCGCCGTCACCAAATTCACCGAAGGTGCGTGGGTGGTGCTCATCCTCACGCCGGTGCTGGTGACCATCTTCTTCTCCATCCACCACCATTACAAGAGACTCGCCAAAAAACTTTCGCTCGAGAATGCGGGCGTCATTCCTCCGCACACCATTCGTCACCGCGTGATCATGCCGGTCAGCGGGGTGCATCAGGGCACGCTGGCCGCCCTGCGCTATGCACGCACATTGTCCGACGATGTGACCGCTGTCCACGTCTCGACCGAACCGGCGGAGGCGGAGAAGGTGCGCAAGAAATGGGAGACTTGGGGGGAGGGCGTGCGTCTGGTGATGCTCAAGTCGCCGTATCGCCTCTTCCTCGAACCCCTGCTGGAATACATCGCGGACATATCCACCGTCCGCCAGCCGGGCGAGACCCTCACCATCGTGGTGCCGGAGTTCATCTCGAACAGCGCATTGACCGCCGCCCTGCACACGAACACCGCCGAGTTGCTGCGCAACCAGTTGCGGCGCCAGCGCGGCATCGTGATCATCAATGTGCCATACCACGTTCAGGAAGATAAATAAACGAGCACAGTAGAATCAAAAACGCTCCGGGATCCCGGAGCGTTTTTGATTCTCATTCAAATCGTAAGCCTGCAACCATCGCGTCAAAGATTTTTACATCTTCGGAAAGGAGCGGCACGATCTGTGTCATGTCACCGTCCGTCGCCTTCAATCCGACAGCATAGAGGGTGATCGTTATATACGTCCCATTGTGTTCGAAAATGTACATGCGAAGTTGTTGGGGGACATATCCGCCAATCGAACCCATATAGCCTGTGACCAGCTTGCATGGGTACGCGCCCGGC
The DNA here is from genome assembly GCA_964399225.1 of uncultured Anaerolineaceae bacterium. Lineage (GTDB taxonomy): Bacteria > Chloroflexota > Anaerolineae > Anaerolineales > Villigracilaceae > Denitrolinea. The sequence goes on along the minus strand of CAYNQA010000030.1, from coordinate 6,370 downwards.
TGAACATCAGTGACCGTTTCGTAGATCGGGCGATCTCCCGGCAGGCTCAGCGGGTCGGCAGGCCAGGTCACGATCACAACCTGATCGCCAACCTCAATATAGTCATCGGATTGCACGTTCAGCGGCCAGTTGTCGGGATGGCTGAAAGAGAAGCCATACTTCGTATTTTCATACAAAGAGTATGAAGGTGTCGGCGGAGGCGGCAGGGGCATGGTGGCGGTAGGGATCACCACTGATTCGGGTGAGGGTGGAACCACCGGCGGAGTGGACGGGCGGATCGGCCAGCTGAAACCGCACGCAAGGCTAAAAAACAAGAAAGGAAGGAGCAGGATTTTTTTCATTGATGAGTTACTTTCTCCATGAAGGAAGCATCCACGACTCATTGAGTGAAATACCGGGCACTTGCAAAAGGTGCGCAGTAAGCGTGGTCAGGTGAATGGTGTAGAGATGTTGGCCGGTGCCATCGATGGTTTGCACGATCAAGTGCGTGGCATCCGGCGAAAAGATGAATTGCGCATCCGTCGCGCTGGTGTAGACCTGCCGAAGGTTGCGACCATCACTATCGATCACGTAAACAGTGGCGGTGGTTTCGGTCCACTGGGCGAAGGCAAGCTGCTTGCCGTCGGGCGACCACGTCAGCCCGACGATCGAACCGCTGGAGAAAGTGGCCAGATCGCGGAAGGTATTCCCATCCGGCGTGATGATCTTGACCACCTGTTTCTGGCTGGTGTACTCATAATCCACATACGCCAGCATGGTCCCATCCGGCGACTCAATGAAAGGAGACTTGGTCAGCAAGGTTTCGAAAAGTGGTTTGACAGTGCCATCAGAGACGCGCAAGAGGTACAGCGTACCGCTCTGCCCGGGCTTGGACGAACGCAAGACAACATTTTCGCCCAACCAGGAATCCATCACATATGGCTGTCCTTCGGCGGGCAGTTTGTCGGTGTCTGTCAAATTCCGCAAGTCTGTGCCGTCACGACGGATGGCGTAAACTTCACTGCCGCCTTGCCCATCCTGCAATCGAAATGCGAGCCACGTGCCATCGCGTGACCACATCGGCGGGTCCATGTAACGATCGAAGGATGCCAGTTCCTTCCACATCCCATCCTGCTGATTAAAGAGATACAAGGTCCAGATGCGGCCTTCGGCATTGACCGGATATGCCCACGCAGCCTCATGCCTCTTCGGTGACCAGACAACGGGCTGGAGTGAATAGGTCAATTCGACAGGCAATGTAATAACACTCGCCTCTGGACAATACGCATCGCCGGTGACGCACGAAGCGGGCAGCCGCACCCAACGAACCGAAGCAGTCGGGTAGGCGTTATCGGACACAAATGCATATACGCTGCCGAGAGGATCAGTCTCCACGAATTCAGACGGGGTGGATTGCACATTGACAGCAACCAATGGATCGGAGCTGAAATTGGGCATGGCTTCCACGATCGGACTGAAAAGTTCGCGGTCGAATGGGAGATCGTAGTCAACACGCACTACGTTAACCTCGCTCAACACCTCCGTGCCGCCACCCTTCTCGAATTGCTGGTAGCGCATGAACGCACCGGTGGACACATCCACCCAGGCGCGATAGGAGGGTTGTTCGTTCTGAATGTACGTCCACTCGACAACGAGACACAAACGGTAGGCAATCACCTCCATGCCAACGGCTTTGAACACTCCTTGATTTTGCGCAATGTCTGATGGAAAGAGCAGAACACCCATTGATGGGTCGATAGAGGTGGACAGAGGATGGGGAGTAACCGAGTCGTCTTGCAGCGAGTCAACAGGGATTGGAGTGTATGGGAGTTGGGTCGTCTCACCAAGAAATGGAGCCAGGTCTGATTCACCGGTGAGGATGTTGAGATCCAGCAGGGTCATGCCATCAGCTACGCGGAAGGTCTCGGCAGAACCATTGAGCGCTCCGTTTAATACACGTAGGGAGAGGGATGGTTGATCCACCCAGACTTGGACGCGGCGCGGATCCGTCATGGGCGATGTCACCTGCGCATCCATAAAGATGGATCGCCAGCGAGATGGGCTGGCCAGCAGAGTTTGGCGGACCTCCTCAGAGGTGGATTCCATCGTCAGCAAGGCAGGACCCGCTTCGGGGAGGTTGGAAGCGGAAGTTGGTGTCGGATTGGAGGGATCTTCAAGGATAACTTCAAAGGTCCCGCAGGATGTCAAAAAGACGGCCAGGATGAGGACCGTCGAAAGAAGGATGCGTTTCATAAAGGCTCCGGTGTCAGGCTGGGATGGGGATGCTAACCTGGAATGCGGCTGGAAGGAATTGCGGCACACTGCGTAAGGCATTGCGCATGGTAGCACGCGCGCGCGCGAGTCGGCTCTTGACTGTGCCAATCGGAATGCCAAGGCTGGCGGCGGCTTCATCATAGTTCATGCCGTCCACATCCACCATGACGAGAATGGCGCGGTGCATGTCGGGCAGGCTTTGCAGACAGTCTTGAATGGTCTCATTGAGTTCAATGGCCTCAACCTGGGTGTCGAGCGGCAGGGACGGGTCCCGAAGCCATTCGCCTTCTTCGAGTTCTTCGCCGTCCACTACCGGCAAGAGGGGCACGCTGCGGTGGCGTTTGATTCGACGAAATTCATCATAACATTTATTGATAAGCGTGCGTGAAAGCCAGGCCCTGAGCGAGCCGCCGGAGAAGGTATGCAAACTGCGCCAGGCGGAGATGAGGGCCTCTTGTACGGCGTCGGCGGCGAGGTCTTCGTCGCCCAACATGCGCAGGGCAATGTTGAAGAGCGAATCCTGATGACGCAGGATGAGCGCGTTGAAGGCATCCAGGTCGCCGCCGCGGGCGGAGGCGACCCACTGGTTCTCTTCGATCTGCGAGGCGGTGAGAGTTGGTGTTGTTTGCATATCTATTTTATACCCCCCCGTTGTTACCAGCCTGTCGCAGGCATGTCACAGTTTGGTAACAGGCTGTAACAGTATTTTCTTGCCAGATGGCTACTTTTTCGCCACCGGCAGCCGCACAGTGAAGACTGTGCCGTGCAGGTCGTCCTGCCGCGAGCGGACTTCCATGGAGCCGTTGTGCAGCGAGACGATGCGACGGGCCAGCGCCAGGCCGAGGCCGGAGCCTTCGGTGCCGCGCGCATTCACGCCGCGATAAAGTTCTTCGAAGATACGGTAGATGTCATCGGGCGGGATGCCGGGTCCGCTATCGGCAACTTCAACGACGATGGATTTGCCATCCTCGAGGGCGCGCACTTCCACCGAGTCGGCGGGCGCTGTGAATTTTACGGCGTTCTCGATCAGGTTGTAGAAGACAAGCGAGAGCAGGTCACGGTCACCGGTGACCGGCGGAAAGGGCCACGGTACACGCGAGATGAGCAGGCCAACGTTGCGGTCTTGCGCGGAGGGCAGGGTCTTTACGGCTTCAACGGATTCTTCGAGCAGGGTGGGAATATCCACAGGCAAAGACTCGAGCATACGTTCTTCGAGGTCGGCGAGTTTGCGCAGGTCGGCGAGCAGACGTTTGAGACGTTCCACGGCGATGCGGGCGTTGTCCCCGGCGCGCGTCCGGTCCACGGGTTGGGCGGCCTCCTGCATATTGACGAGGGCGGCCTGCAATCCGGTCAGCGGATTTTTGATCTCGTGGTCGAGGCGGCGGATGAAGCGGCGGCGTCCCGCTTCCACTTCGCGCAGGAAATCTTCCTCGTCCTGGCGGGCGTACCAGGCGCGAACATCTGAGCCAAAGTGATATACCACCAGCATGAGGGAAACGAAAACGCCAAAGAAGAAGAATACGATGCCAATGTCTATCTTGAACGCAACCAAAGGCACGGGGGCATAGAAGATCTGCGCCAGCACAGAGATGAGCGCGCCAATGATGGCAGGTGCAACAATGAGAAGAACACGCAAAACGTTTTGCTTCATTCGCCTTTTACCGGCGCGATGAACCGGTACCCTTCTGCAAGAACGGTTTCAATGTAGCGCGGCTCGTCGGGTGTGTCTCCAAGGGCACGGCGTAGTTCGGCCATGCGCGTGTCCACGGTGCGAGTGCCGGCAGGATACTCCCAACCCCAAACCGCCTCGAGCAACCGATCGCGCGAGACACATTCATCGGGGTGGGTCATCAAATATTCGAGGACGGAGAACGCTTTCGGGGTCAGTTCGAGGGTCTCGCCGCTGACAGAGGCGCGACGAGCGCGGCGGTCGAGGGTCAGATCGAGGGCGGAGAGTTGCCAGGAAGTGGAAAGGGAACGTTCACCTGGGCGGGCGCGTCGCAAAATGGCTTTGACTCGCGCGAGTAACTCGTGTGGATCGAACGGTTTGTTGAGGTAATCGTCTGCACCTTCTTCGAGGGCCAGCGCACGCTCGGAGGACTCCCCCACCTGAGTCAGCAGGATGGCAGGAAGCCAAAGATTCTCGCGGCGGATCCTTCGCAGCACCTCGCGTCCGTCCATGCGCGGCATGAGCACGTCCAGGATGACGAGCGCGGGACGGTGCGAATGGACCTTGTCCAGGGCCGCCTGCCCGTCGGAAACGGTCAGGACGTGGAAGCCCGCCCGCTCGAGGAAAGGAGCGAGCGTGGAGGCGATGGAAGGGTCATCGTCTGCGAGCAGGATCAGGGGGCGGTCATCTTTCATGGCAATTCAACAAGCGACCTCCCTCTCGGGAGGCCGCTTTAATGATCCATTGATGGTTATGGAACCCAGGCAAATGAGTTGATGATGGTGGTGAAGACGGTTGATTCCGCGGCCTTGTCGAAAGCGGGCGGGACCGGCGTGGGCAGAGCGCCAGGATTGTTGGAATGCAGAACGAAGTTCACCGTCACACAAGTGGTTGTGCTGGGTTTGAACGCCGAGTAAGCCACGTATTCATACAGGGCTCCCGCCGCACCTTCGGAGCCGGTCTCTTTGAGAAAGGAAGTACCGTTGATGGTGACAGTCTCGGAGGCGCTGACCGGGCTGGAGAGTTTACAGGCAGTGGCGTTCTCGGTCACTTTCACGTCCACGAACTTTTCGACAAGCAGCGTGCCCACGGTAAACGGCAAGTAGATACGTGCTTGCGTATCGGCGATGGTGCCATTCACACTTCCAGGCGGAGTGCGAAATTTGAAAGCATACTTGGTATTGGTGTAGGTACCCCATCCAGCAAGCGCATCTGTCGTGGCAGTGGCGGTGCTTGCGGCGGTCGTGGCTGAAGGAGTCACTGCCGAGGAGGTCGCGCGAGTAATGCGAGGGCCAACCCACAAGGCACGTTGGCCTGAGGTGGCGGTGCCGGCTGTGGCAATCAGAATGAATTTCACATCCTTGCCAGCCAGGAAGCTGAGGTCCTTGTCATATTCGTAATATTGACCTTCGTATTTCTCGCCAAAGGTCCACATGTGCTGGACGGTCGTGTCGGTACCTACCAGATAGTCGATGCGAAAGGTGACAAAGCAGCCTGTCGCGCCATATTGACAGTTGACAATGGTCTTCAGGTGATCGCCTTTTTCGATGCGGACAGCGGGGAAGGATCCCTTGATGTAACCATTAGTGACGGCCTGAGGATTGGTGAGCAACCCGGGACGCGTATCCGTGGCGCCAGTCTCAAGTTTCGGATTATCCACTTTCAGTACAAAGCCCTTGGCATCGTTATCCGTGCCGGGGCAAGGCAGGACGCCTGCACCGCTTTCCCATTTGGCATTGCACATATTGGCAACGAAATCATAAGCCGAACCGCTTTGCTGGGTGGGAGTGGGTGACGCGCCGGTCGGGGTCGGGCCGGTGGGCGTGACAGAAGGCGTGCCTGGCGTGGCGGTTGGCCCGCTTACTTTGATCTCGACCCAGAAAGGTTTATTCGCGCTTGAGCCAATGCCAAATACCTGGCCGGCGGCATTCTTCAACATCCAGTTGCCGCGATAAGTCCCACCAGTACTGGGGGCGGTCATATTGAGTGTCAAGTCCACTGTCTGGCCGGGGGCAACGCTAACAGGGAACGCTGCAGAAGAAGGCGCGCCCATCTGCTCACCGCTGGAGAAGACCAGCAGGTAGGATGTGCTCCACGTGCAAGTGCCCACGTTCTTGATGCGCCACGTTTTCTTGAATGTCGCGCCGGGGTTGAAGGTGGTGCCATCGGGCACGGTCACATCCGAGACGAATTGCGCTTTGTCACAGCCCGACGGTGCTGGAGTGGTGGCAACCGGGGTGGTGGGGACTGGTGTTACATTCGAGCCGGTGCGGTAGATGATCGGGTTGGCCCACAAGGCGCGGTCGCCGGTGGGCGATCCGTATGCCGAAACATTGAGGATGAACTTGACATCCTGGCCGGCAAGCGATGAGAGGTCAATGTTGGCACGATAATATTGACCTTCATATTTTTCACCGTTGGCGAATATGAAAGTTCCGTAACCGTTAA
>CAYNQA010000029.1:0-18389 GCA_964399225.1 uncultured Anaerolineaceae bacterium | reverse complement strand
ATGGCAAAACTCAAACTGGATCTGCACGAAATCTATAACCGCGGCAAAGAGATCGACGCGGAACTCAACCGCATCGTGGAAGAGGCGATCGACAGGAAGGTCGAATTGGTCGAGATCATCCCCGGCAAAGGCAGCGGACAGCTCAAGAAAAAGGTGCTGCGCTTCCTGAACCAGGGTCACATCAAAAAGCTGTACCATCGCGTCGAAAAAGACGATAAGAATTTTGGACGCATCTTCATCCACTTCCGGTTTTGAAAAACAAAACAGCCGCCCGTTTTGGGCGGCTGTTTTACTGCCGCACTCAAGTATCGGGCGGGGAGGAAAACAGCATCAATAAATCGAACTGCACCATTTTGGGTGTTTTTTACAACAAAGGAAACGGGCGCAACAAACAGGAGCGCCTGTCATGAATTGAATAAAGTAAAATATTTGGAACGATACCCCTTTATGACCCTCCAAGCCTACCTCCCCCAAGATCGGTTCCGCGCTTTGGCGCGCGGCGAATCCCTGCCCGACCGCACTCTCGGTTCGGCGCTTTTTGCCGATATCTCCGGCTTTACCCCGCTGACCGAAGCCCTGCGCGATTCGATGGGGCCGCGGCGCGGCGCCGAAGAGATGACCAGATACCTGCGAAAATTCTATACGGCGCTGATCGGCGAAGTGGAGCATTACGGGGGCAGCGTGATCGACTTTGCCGGGGATGCGATCATGTGCTGGTTCGACCGGGCACACGGTCCGGCCGAAGCGCGGGCCATGCAGTGTGCGCTGGCCCTCCAGCAAGTGATGCAATCGTTTCGGGCCATTCACTTGCCGGACGGGAAAACGATCGAAATGGCGATCAAAGTCGCGGTGGCAAGCGGCCCGGCGCGCCGTTTCATTGTCGGCGATGCGGCCATCAACTTCATCGATGCGCTGGCAGGTTCAACCGTGGTGCGGACATCGGCGGGAGAAAGCCTTGCGAAAAAAGGAGATACCCTGGCCGATGAAGCCACCGTGCAAGCCCTCGGCCCGGCCTTGACCGTCTCCGAGTGGCGGACCCATTCCACGCCCGAGGCCGACATCCGGTTTGGCGTGGTGAAGGACTTCCACGGTGAGACGGCCTCACCCGCTGTCCCTGAGTTTAAAGACCCGCCTCCCGATAGCACGTTAAAGGCCTGGCTGCCGGAGGCCGTCTACGAACGTGAGCGCGCCGGGCAGGAATCCTTGATGACGGAATTCCGTCCCTGCGTGGCATTGTTCGTCCGGTTTAGTGGGATCGATTACGACTCGGATGAGGCCGGGGGGCAGCTCAATACATTGATCCAATTGATGCAGGCCAAGGTGAGGCGCTTTGGCGGCACCCTTTTCCAAACGATCATCGGGGACAAAGGCAGTTACGCATACATCAATGTCGGCGCGCTCACGATGCATGAGGATGATTGCCGCCGCGCTGTGAAGCTGGCTTTGGCATTACGCGAAGCAGCGCGATCCCTTGAGTTTATTGCGCCTCTGCAGATCGGGGTGACGCAGGGGATCATGTTCGTCGGTTGGTATGGAAGCGCCACACGTAAAGTGTTTGGCGCGGTGGGCGATGACGTTAATCTTGCCGCGCGGTTTATGACCACCGCGGCACCCGGCGAGATCCTCATCTCCGGGCGTGTACGCAAGGCCATCGCGGAAGAGTTCCTCGTGGAAGCGCGCCCTCCGATCAGCATCAAAGGGAAGGCCGAGCCGATCCCCGTTTACTCTGTGCAGTCGGAGCAACAAAAACGGTCTGTGCGGCTGCAGGAGCCCGACTATTCTTTGCCGATGATCGGTCGCGGTAAAGACCTTGAGTTGATTGCTGAAAAACTTTCCCTTGCGATCCGCGGAAAGGGACAGGTTGTGGGAATCACCGGCGAAGCCGGCATGGGAAAGTCGCGGCTGGTTGCCGAGGGTATCCGCCTTGCACACAAAAGCAAATTGATCGGCTATGGCGGCGCATGCAAATCGGATGGGGTCAATACACCATACCTGGTTTGGATGACGATCTGGAATGCGTTCTTCGATGTGGATCCGGCCATGCCGCTGCGCAAGCAGATCCGCTCGATCGAGTTCGAATTGGAGGACTGGGCTCCCGAGAATTTGGATGCCCTGCCACTGCTGGGATCGATCCTTGGCCTGCCCCTGCCCGAAAATGAATTCACGCAGGCGTTGCAGCCCAAAGATAGAAAGAGCCAACTCGAAACCTTGTTGATCAAGTGCCTGGAATTCTCGGCCCGCGAGTCTGCGGAGAGCGGCGGAGGATTGCTGCTGGTGCTCGAGGATCTGCACTGGATCGACCCGATCTCATCCGACCTGCTTGAACTCATTGCTGGCGCGATCGAGAACCTGCCTATTCTGATCCTGCTCACCTATCGTCCGCCCGCAACGAACGCGGTCCAACAACCTACAAGACACCTAAAAGAAATGGCGCATTTCACCGAGATCGAACTGAACGAGCTAAATGCGGCTGAATCGGAGCAGGTCATTCGTGGCAAACTTTCTCAACTATTTCCCGAACAAAGAGGCGGCGCGCCGCGCTTTTTGGTGGAACGTGTCACGGCTCGCGCCCAGGGAAATCCCTTCTATGTGGAAGAGTTGTTGAATTACCTGCACGATAAGGGAGTGGACCCGCGCGACGCCAGGGTGTTGAATTCCCTGGAGCTGCCGGACAGTCTCTACAGCCTGATCCTCAGCCGCATCGACCAGTTGAGCGCAACACAGCAATTCTCCTTGAAAGTGGCAAGCATCATCGGCCGCATCTTTCGCTTTGATCACTTGTATTACTACTATCAAGCGCTGGGCAGCGGTGAAGATGTGAAATTGGACCTGCAGGCAATGAACCGCGTAGACCTGACCCTGCTCGAATCACCCGAACCGGAACTGGTCTACATTTTCAAACATCTGGTGACTCACGAGGTGGCCTATGAAAGTATCGCCTACGCCACCCGCGCAAAATTACACGGCATGTATGCGCGCTATCTCGAAGAGACACAATCCGAGCAGATCGAGAGACTGGTCCCGCAATTGGCGCATCATTACGAAAAGGCGCAGGTCCAGGAAAAAGCCCTCTATTATTTGAACAAAGCCGGGGAACAGGCCGCTGCAAGTTTTGCAAATGAAGAAGCGCTATCGTATTTCAGCCGTGCGTTGAACGCAGACCCGGATACATCGAGCCGTTTCCACTTCGATGTCCTGATGAAGCGGGAACGAGTCTACGATCTCCTCGGCCGTCGGCCCGAGCAACGCAGCGACCTGACAGAGCTCTCCCGTTTGGCAAATACATTCGAAGACTCTGCGCTTCTACGAACGCAGCTATTCATCCGTAATGCCAGGCTGGAGATCGATGAGGGCAATTACCCTGCGGCGAAGGCGAACGCACAGGCGGCCATTCGGGAAGTCGAGTCGGGCACAGCGTCCGGCGAACAAGCCTCGCACCTTCTTGTGGATGCGCTCTTGCTGGAAGCGCGCGCCATGTTCCTTTCGGGACAAGCCATCGATTCCAAGCCCCAGCTGGACAACGCCCTCTCACGGGCACGCGAACATCAATACCTGCGCGGAGAGTACAACGCGCTTGCCCAATTGGGTTTATGGAATTGGTACAACGGAGACAATAAAACCGCCATTGACCTGATCGAACAATCCCTCGTTTTGATACGGCAAGCGGGAGACGTTCGTCGTGAGCTGGAGATCTTAAACAACCTGGGCATCGTTGAAAAAGATATGTACCATTTCAATGATGCGATCGCGCACTACGAAAAGGCACAAAAGATCGCCAAGAAGATCGGCGACCGTTCCGGTGAAGCCAGCCTGTTGAACAACATGGGACGGGCCAGCATCGTCTTTGGCGATTTCGCGAGTGCGCTGCTGCATTGCTCGCGCGCGGAGATCCTGGCGGCGGCGGTAAACGATCCAAATGTCCAAGGCATCGCCATGCATAACATGAGCGAAGCGTATCGGGAGTTGGGGCAATACAGCCGCGCCAAAGAAGCCGCGGAAGAATCCCTGCGCCTGCTTCGCTCGGTGGGATATCCGGTCGGCGAGGCATACACGCTCGAAAACCTTGCGCTGGTTGAATTTGCACTCGGGACGCATAATGCTGCATTCGAACGTGCAGAGCAGGCACTTGCCATCACACGCGAGATCAACGCGCGGCGGGTGGAGGTCAGCGTGTTGACACGCATCGGACTAATGCGACTCCAACTGGGTCAGACCGACGGCGCCGAGGAAGTACTCCTCGCGGCAAACAAGATCGAGGAAGAATACAAGGAAACCATTCCGCTATTCGAAATACAAGCGGGGCTGGCCGGGGTCGCGCTCAACCGCGAAGACTCAGCAGCCGCCAATGCGATCATCCAAGAACTCGCCCGCGAACTACTTCAACAGCCGCCCAGTGAGCAATCACACATCCTGCCTCTTTGGATGTACCTGACATGCATCCGCGTGATGCGCGCAAGCGAAGACCCGCACGCCGTCCAATTGATCCGCCGGGCAAACGAGGAATTACAGGAACGCCGCGAAAAAATTTCCGACGATTCCTTCCATGAACAGTTCCTGAACATTCCCGAACATCGATCCATCATCGATCTTGCCGCCGCCCAGACCCAATAACCCACGAACCAGCCACTCTGTTTTAATGACGATCAAATCCTTTTGGAGGAAGCGATGAAACAACCGATCCAGTACGAAGCGTTTCTAAAACTCGAGACCGGGACACACACCGCACACATCACACAATTACTGGCAACCCCGGACGGAAAAACACTGATCACGGCGGGCGGCGACAAAACCATTCGCGTCTGGGATATCGAATCCAAAACACAGGTCCGCATGCTTCTGGGCGAAATCGGTGAGGGTTCGCATGGAAGCATCCAGGCCATGGCACTCAGCCCGGATGCAAAATATCTTGTTGCGCTGGCGTGGATGTATCCCGGCGGCAACTTCGACGCTCATGCCCGCGAGACCGACGTGCGCGTTTTCGAACTCGCGACCGGCAACCTGCACGCCGGCTTCCGCTTCGCCGGCACGCTTCAAGATCTGGACTTCAGTCGGGATGGCAAGTATCTGGCCGTGGCCGGCAATCCGAACGCATCCCGCCGCGGGTTGGCGATGGTGTATGAAACCAAAACGGTTCTAAGCGGATTCGGCAAAACGCCTGCACCCATTGCGACAGCCACTTTGTATGAAAATGACTTGATCCCCTCGTATGTGCGGTTTGTCCCGCATGCGCAGGGCAAGGAGAGGGTGTATCACCTCATCGCGGCTTCGTGGGAACATTGGAGAGAAAATGCCCCCGAATACACCGGCCGTCTTTTCTCTTTTTCGTTTTCTTCCACAAAGAAACTGACCAGGCTGTTCGAAAAGGAACTGGACGATCAGATCGCGCCGGATTCGCTCGCGGTCAGCAAGCAGTTCATCGTCACGACCGCAGCCGCTCTTTCAGAAGACAAGAACAAGAAATTTTATTGCCATGACCTTGAAGGGAATCTGGTCAGGTCGATCGAATCAGAGACGTTGCCCGCGCAGCCCGCATTCTCGCAGGATGAAAATCAACTCATCGTAGGCCAGCGCGAAGACAGCGCGATCTCCCAGATCAAAGTGTATGAAGTTGCGCACGGGCATTTCCATTTGAAGAGCGCTTATTTTGGTCATGACGCGGCCGCTGTGGGTGTTGCCTTATTGGAAAATGGGGTCGCCGTGAGCGCGGGCGGCGACCAGAACGCGATCCATTTTTGGAGCACGAAACACATGGAGGGCAATTTCATCGCCGAGATCAAAGGCGTGGGGCGTGTGATCCATGTTGTCGGCATCAGCCCGGATGAGCAGGTCGGCTTCGGGACGCGCGATAACCTGCGTTTGAAGAACGGCAACATCGTCCTGCAACGCGCATTCAGCCTGCGTCACATGAAACTGGATTCGTTCCCGTTCCAGCAGGCGATCGACTTTCGGCGTTCGCAAAAAATATACGGCGAAAAGAGTCTCGATTTCTCGGAACGGTTTAACTGGAACCTCGGCCTCGTCCCGGATGGGGTTCTCTTCCCCCTGCCAACCGGGGAATGGTACAACGTGTCCACGTATGGATTCACCGAACAGGGCGCCGTGGTGGCCGGGTCGCCGGACGGCAAGGTGCGCGTCGCGCCTCGACGGGAGGATGGGTACGCAATGAGCGGCCGCAATCTCGTCGGGCATGAAGCGGCTGTGCTCGATCATGCCTCCGGGCAAAAGTGGCTCGTCACCACCGGCGCGGACCAGGTCATCCGCATCTGGTTTGTGGACGATGTGGAAAACGATACCGGAGAGCATCTCTACCCGGCCCTGAATCTCTTCGTCGGTTCCGATGATGAGTGGGTGATCTGGAGCAAGAGCGGTTATTACAATGCCAGCCAGCACGGCGACAAGCGCTTCGGCTATCACGTCAATCGCGGACCGGAGTTGGAGGCACTCTATCTCCACAGCGACCGCTTCTTTAAATCGTTCTACCGTCCCGATGTGATCCACGCCATCATCAAACACGGAAGCGAGGAACGCGCCCTCGCCTCATTGACCAATCCCGGCGAAACGCCCGAAACGATCGATATTTCCAAAATATTGCCTCCCATTCTCGAGATGCAAAAGAACGGCGTCACCGTAAAAAAGGATGAGGTCACATTCAAGTTCACCGTCGAGGAATTGAATCCCGAACAGCCGATCAAGCGCGTTTGGATCGTGCGAAACGATCAGTTCGCCTGGGAGGGGCCGAAACAAAAAACCAGCTATCAGGTCACGCTTCCGCTTTTGCCCGGCGTGAACGTGTTTAAGATCCTGGCCGAGACCGAAAGCGCCAAATCCATGCCGTTAATGCAACACATCATGGGGCCGGCGCCAAAACCGTCATCCCGCGGAAGCGCACAAAAAGGCGGGACGCCTCCAGCCCTCGACGGGTTGGGCACCGCGCGTGGCGCCTATGCAGCCGATGCGGCGCGCTCGCAGACGAACTCCTATCTTGCCACTCAGGAAAACGGCATTCTATTCGTCCTGTCTGTGGGCGTCTCCACATTAAAAAACGAGACGGATGATTTCAAATCCCTGACGTATGCGGATGACGATGCCATCAGCATCTACAATGCATTTGCCCGCTCGAAGTTCTCGGACAAGCTGGACAAGAAGGCTGCCCTGAAGAACAAGGCCTTCCAATCCGTGGAGGCGACCATCCTGGTCAACGAGAAAGCGACCAAGGCCGCCATCTTTGACGCGGTGGATAAGATCTCGGCGAAGATCCGCAAGCGTGCCGCCTCGAAAAAGCCCCAACGTGATGTGTTCCTGATCTTTCTTTCGGGCCATGGCGTGCGCCGCAGTGACCAATTCGAACGGGAGCTTTATTTCTGGTGCTACGACCTGCTTGCCAGCACCACACGCGCAACCGGCGTGTCGTTCATCGAACTCGGTGAACGGATCACATCCCTGCCCGCGGATGTGATCCTCGCCACCGATGCCTGTCACTCCGGCATGGCCGGCAGCGACACGGTCCGCGGACTGGACCCGAACGAGTTGGCCAAACGCATCTACGCCATTAATGAACGCGGCTTGTACATTCTGAACGCCGCGCGCAGTGAGGAATTTGCGCGCGAACACCCGGCCATCGGTCACGGAGTCTTTACCAAGGCGATCCTCGAATCGCTCGAGTTCGAGACCAATTTCAACATCATGAATATCATGGGCTCGATCCAGAACAGGGTGCTGCATTACACCAAAGGTATCCAGACACCGGTCTTCCGCATGTACGGCGACCTGATGCCATTGATCATCTTTGGGAAATGAAATGAATCGGGATTGAAACCGGGCCGATCTGTGATATTCTTATCTCATCTCGTTCGCCAGATCTTTCATCAAGAGGAGAACACGCATGGCTACGCTAAAGAAAAAGACCAGGAAAACCGCTCCTAAAAAGAGCAAGCCAAAGAAAGCCGCTCCCAAAAAGAGCAAGGCCAAGAAGGCAGTTGTCGCCAGCAAAAAGGTTGTTAAGAAGGCGGCAGTGAAGAAAGCAGCGGCCAAGAAGGCTACTCCCAAGAAAAGCACCTCCAAAAAAGCCGCTCCGAAAAAGGCTGCTCCGAAGAAGGCAGCTCCGAAAAAAAGCAAACCCAAAAAAGCCGCTCCCGTCAAAGAGGAAACCCCGCTCGGCTCCGGCGCCGCGCTTAATTTCAGCACGCCAGAAGATAAAGAGAAAGGCGGCGGCGACACTACCAAGGGTGGAGGCGACACGACCAAGGGTGGCGGCGATACCACCAAGGGCGGTGGCGACACAACCAAAGGTGGCGGCGATACCACCAAAGGCGGTGGCGACACGACCAAAGGCGGCGGCGATACCACCAAAGGCGGTGGCGACACGACCAAAGGCGGCGGCGATACCACCAAAGGTGGTGGCGACACCAGCAACTGATCGCAAAAAATCTACAACCGAATAAAACATGAGCCGCTCCACAAGGGGCGGCTTCTTTCTTTTCTGCTACAATACCACCAACCAGTTCTCACTCTCATTTTCCTACCACCTAAACTCCAATGCTCATCCATTCTGCTTCCCAACTCCTCACTCTTGCAGGCGGTCCCCAGCGCGGACATGCCCTTGGCACGCTCGGCATCATCGAAAATGGCGCTGTGGTTGTGCGCGATGAAAAGATCCTCGCGATCGGCACCACCGACGAACTGCGCGCCGCCTATCCCGACGAACCGACGCTCGATGCGAGTCACTGCGTTGTCATGCCCGGCTTTGTGGATCCGCACACGCACCTCGTTTGGGCGGGCGACCGTGCCAACGAGTTCGAGATGAAGATGGGCGGCACCCCGTATCTCGACATCCTCGCAGCGGGCGGCGGTATCATCTCCACCGTCAGAGCCACGCGCACCGCCAGTCTTGAGACGCTCGTTGCGCAAACGCGCCCGCGGCTGCTCAAGATGTTCGCGCATGGGACAACCACCGCCGAAGCCAAGACGGGTTACGGCCTCACCGCGGCTTCCGAGTTGCGGCTGCTCAAAGCCCTGCTCGCTCTCGACGACGAAGGCCCTCTTGAACTCGCCATCACCTTCCTCGGTGCCCACGCCATCGCACCCGAATACCGTGACAACCCGCAAGGGTACACCGACGAAGTGATCAATACGATGCTTCCCATGCTCAAAGATTGGTGGGGGACTCACGCGCCGCATCACGACCTGCCCTTCGTGGATGTCTTCTGCGAGAACAAGGCTTTCACCCTCGCGCAGTCGCGTCAGATCCTCGCCCGCGCGGGGTCGCTGGGATTCCCGCTCAAGATCCACGCGGACGAGTTCGACAATCTCGGCGGCGCGTCGCTGGCGGTGGAGTTGGGCGCAGCCTCTGCTGACCATCTTGTGAAAACATCAGACACAGATATTGCCGCACTCGCCAAATCCGAGACTGTGGCGGTCTCGCTTCCATGCACGCCGTTCGGCCTCGCCGAAAAAGATTACACCCCCGCCAAAAAGATCATCGACGCAGATGCCTACTTCGCGCTTGCCACGGACTGCAATCCCGGCACCACATGGAACGAGTCGATGCAGTTCGTCATTGCACTTGCCTGCCGCGCCATGAAGATCACCCCCGCACAAGCCATCGCCGCTGCCACAATCAATTCCGCTTACGCCATCCGCCGGGCCGATAAGGTCGGCTCGCTTGAGGTCGGCAAACAGGCGGATATGCTGATCCTCACGGTGAGCGATTATCGTCAACTCGGGTATCGTTACGGCACGAACCTGGTCAAGCAGGTCATCAAGAAAGGACGAGTCTATTCGGTGGATGTCGGCTACTATCGCACGGCGTAAAAATATCGAACCGCAAAGCACGCGAAGAGCGCAAAGAAAAACAAAGAAGTTCTTCGCGGTTAAAGAAAAAGACGGCCACCATTGCGGTGGCCGTCTTTTGATTCATTCAGCGGGCTGAGGCTCTGGCGAGGGCGGAGCCGCTTCGGCGTCTGCGTGGAGGCGGTTGGCGCGGGCGATCAGCGGCAGTGCGGGCAGGAGCAACGTCCCCGCGAGAGTGATCGCGGCGCGGACGGAGGTCAGGCTGACCACGGCAGCGATGGGACCGGAAGCGATCTGGCCGATGGCGTCCACCTGTCCGGACATCGAGATGACCGTGGCGCGCGTATCCGAGTCGAGACGCTGGTTCACCCAGGCACTGTAGAGCGGCCCCATCACGTCGCGCGTCACACTGACCATGAGGTAGGCGATCACGCTCAGGGCGAGCAGGGGCGAGAACGCGAAGGCCAGAATGGACGCGGAGATGATCAGGGTGATCCACACCATGGCGCGCGCGATGGAGGGCGCGTGGCTGGCATCGAGATTCTTCTCCACCTGCCGCGTGGCGAGGATGGCAAGCAGCATCGAGCCGGCGCGCAGGAGGCCGAAGAAGGCTACCTCGTTCATGCCGAAGAAGTTTGGCAGGGTGAAGTTATCCACGAGATATTTCACCCACAGGCGGTCCCAGCCTTCGGAGTAGAGGCCGTAGATGAACCCGATGGCGAGAATGGACATGAGCGCCGGTCGGGAGCGCACGGCAGAGAGGCCTTTCTTGAAGATCTCGGCCATGTGCTGGAAGGAGTTGCGGTTCTCGCGCGGAGTGGGCTTGAAGCCGTGTTCGGGCATCCACAACGCGAGGCCGACCCCGGTCAGGGCAACCAAGGTCCCGCCAACAATGATCGGGATGTTGAGGGCGAGGTTGCCGAGGGGGATCGCGGCCAACATCCCGAGGAAGGAACCGGCCAGGTCGAATTTGTTGCCGCGCAGGAATGCGCGGTTGGCGTTCTCTTCGCCGATCTCATCCGAGAGCCAGGCTTGCGTGGCTCCGCTGGTGAAGGTGTATCCCAATCCCCACATGGCCTGCACGAGCAGGATGATGGTGAAGACCGGGAACAGGCCTTCGATGATGAAGGCGAACCCCATCAGCAGGAACCCGATGATGATGGACAGCCGCCGCGAATAGGCATCGGCGACGATGCCGGTGGGCACTTCGCACAAGAGGACAGTGACCTCGAGGGCGGTCCCGACCAGCACCAACTGTGCGCCAGTGAGATTGGCCACGCTCACTTCATAGAGCGAGGTGACCACAAAGATCAGACTGAATGCGAACCCTGTCAGGAACTGCAGGGCGAGATACAACTTGTAAGCGTCGAACTTGCGAAACAACATGGTGTGATTTACCTTTCAAGAGTAAAACCATGGCCGCAAGTTTCATGCCCTCATCCTGGCCTTCTCCCGATTACGGGAAAAGGGAGTCTGAGGGAAATCAAACTGCGGCACACATCAGGCGGGAGCGTTTGCTCCTTGGCCGGACATGGATTGGGGGAAAGCGAGGATTTGCATTGTGTACTCCTGTAAAATGATGACACGTTGAGATCGGGCGAGACGGGAATCAAAACACTGGGAACACATCTGAGAGGCGCCTGGGGAAGAGTGCATTGAGCAGGACGCGGGCGGTGTTGTGTTCGTAGTAGCAGTCCTTGAAGGCGTGACGCAATTCGTCGAGACTGCGATAACCGAAAAGCAACTGGATAAAGGTCAAATCGGGGAAGGCGGCATCACCATCATCCGTGCCGCGGATGTACTTCCATGGCAGGGCATCCTTCAACCGTCCGCGCTCGAAGACCATGCGCACACCATCGCCGTAGAAGCCGATCTTCAGGTCGCCGGAATATCCGGCCGCCAGCGAATCGGCGAGACGTTTTTCCAGTGCCGGCGCAATGAGGCGGAGGAAACCGGGCAGATCGGGTACGCGCAGGAACCATGCGTATGGAGTGCGCACCGAAGGCAGGCTGTCACCCAACACGGAATAGACAGGGTGCTCGGCTCCCAGAAGAAAACCAAAGGAAGTGCGGTTCTGACCATCACGTTTGGCGATGCGGCCGCCGGTCTCCCAGAGGTAGCGCACCACGGCGGGGGTCACATCGAGCCATGAGGCGCCAGGCTTGAGCTCATATCCCACCGCAGACAAACCGGTCATGCCGAGATTGGGGGCATGCTGCAGGTAACCGATACGCCGTCCGCGCGGATCCTCGATGATGCAAAGCTCGAAGTGGTTGGCGCTGTTGCGGCTTTGGGCGGTCAACTCGTAGGCAAGAATATCCACGCCGCGCACGCCTGAGACGGCGTAACGCTTTTGTGTTTCCGCGTAGATGCCGGCCACAAAACGCAGGTCGGCTTGCGCTGCTTTACGGATGCGGTATGTTTCGCGCTCGCCTTTCTTCAAACGCGGAACATTCGGCTCGAACCCGAATCGGCGACCGGCCAGGTCGAGAGCCATCTCATAACCGAACTGACGATAGAAATACGGGATGCCAGTGATGGCCTGAACGGGCAGTTCCCGCGCTTCACTCCACTTGTGGACCTCCTCGAACTGGATGCGGATCAATCCGCGACCACGGAACTCGGGAAGCGTACCGACCAACTCCGGCCGGCCCACACCAAATGGAACGCCTTCGTATGTCCACGTTTGGGGAATCAGGTTCAGCGACGAGACAATGCGCCGGGTGGCAGTCTCTTCGACGATGGTGAAATCGGCCGGGGTCAGGGTGGGGTGGGGTTTGGCAAGCAGGTCGCGGGTCCAGGCGGCGATGCGCTGGTCGGGTTGGTCCGGTCCATTGTCAGAGTGGATGCGCGCGTTAAAAGCAGCCAGCGCAGATGCGTCGCGTTTCGAGCCGCGGCGCAGGATCAATCCGTTTCCGAGATCGCGTATGAAAAGTTCATTTTGCATTGTCGTTCCTTTCCCCCAACGACAGAAAATATTCGTCAGGGTTTGAGCATGGCCTTGAGCGTTTCAATGGCCAGTTGTGATTCCTTGAAATGGATGGCAGACATGCCGACGGCCTGCGCTCCCTTCACATTCTCGATGAAGTCATCCACAAAGACCGCCTCGCTCGGACTCACTCCGAGCTGCTCGAGCGCCAGATGGTAGATCTTCGGGTCGGGCTTTACCACTCCAGCCTCGGCCGAGATGACCATGTGATCGAAGGCATCCTCGAACTGGTGGTCAATGATGTACTGGCGCAGTCCGCTCCAGGCGTTGGAAATGAGCCCGGTTTTGGTGTGGCGGCGGGTGGAACGCAGAAAGTCGAGCAGGGCATGATCGAGGGCATCGCCTGCAAAGAACTCATCACGCAGGAGATCGGTCTCAGCAGGGCGTTTCAATTTCTTTGCCACCGCCTGCCAATGTTCCTCCTCGCGGATCAAACCAAGCGAAGCCTTGCGGCTGGTCTCACTTTCAAAGACCAGCCGTACAAGGTCATCGTATTCCACGCCAAGGCGCCCGGCCAGGTGTTGGCGGGGCGCCTCATGCTCAGTGCGGAGGATCACTCCGCCCAGGTCGAACAGAACAGCACGGATCACTGCTAGTGCAGTTCCATCATCTGTTGATCGTTCCACTTCACCGCGGCCCAGGTTCCTTCGCCGATGCGGGCCCAGGTGTCCTTGCCATCGGTCCAGGTTTCGAAGACATCCACTTCCTGTCCCTTCACGAGGCCGGCCACGATCTCGCAATTGGTGTTGTGCTCTTCGCGCACGCGCAGGCTGGCAACGATCACCTTGGCCTTGTTCTGGACCGGGGCCGGGGCGGGGGCAGCAGCTTTGGCGGCGGCGATCACTTCGGGCGCAGCCTTGGCCGAGGCGAGACCTTCCATGAAGGCCGCGCGCTGGGTGCGGTTCTTCTTTCCACACTTGCAGGCTACATCATAAAAGCCGAGCTTGGTGGCGTCCATCTTCTGAATGGCGGCAACGATATCAGCGTTCTCGAGTTTGGTGACGGATTTGCAGTTCCAGCAGGTGATTTCCATGGTTCAATTCTCCTTTTAGATGAAACGAATCCCGGACGCATCTTGCGGCCGGGAAAAGTTTTGTTACTTTTTCTTGGTTTTGGCCTTGGCCGCAGGCTTGGCTTTGGCAGTGGTCTTCTTTGGTGTTGAAGCGGCTTTCTTCTTGGCAGGTGCTTTTGCGGCCGGTTTGGCAGCCGGTTTGGCGGCCTTGGCGGCTTTGGAAGCATGCCGCTTCTTGGACGGCGCCGATTTCGCCGGCTTCTCGGCCGACTTAACCACAGCCGCCACTGAGGCTACCGCTGCGCGAGACTTCTCAACCTGGGCGGCTTCTGCTTCAAGGGTGCGCAAGCCTTCCTTCCAGCCGGGGGTGAAAATCTGCAGCCGCTCGATCGAAACGGTGTTGGCCCGCCGGCAACGCGGGCAGAAAACATCATAATGATGCAGGTTTTCAGCCTGCAATTTCTGGATGGCGGCCAATTTCTCCATCCGTCCGAGAGTAAAAGGGGTCTGGCAATAAACGCAACGTAGGTTCATCGTTACCTCCGTGATATGGCGTTAGTATAGCGCATTTCTCCGTACTGCCAACCCCTTTTTGGAAGGATTTTTAGGGGATTCCTGTTCGAAAACGAATAGCCTATACGAAAGTTCAAAGGTCAGGCGCCCGCTTGGGGGTAGGGAGGAGGCGGGTTAGGCCTCCTCCTCCAAATCACGGCCCGGGCGGAGCGTCTTTTCGTACAAAACGTACTCGGCGGCCACGTTCATGCCCGCTTTTTTGTATAGACGAGTCGCTCCGGTGGGGTTCGAAGCATCCACGCCCAGGCCAATGGTGTTCATGCCACGGCGGTGGAAGTCACCGAAGGATTGCAGGAGTAAGGCCAAGCCAAGACCCTGCTTGCGCCACGGGCGGCGAACACCCAGTGTGCCAACCCAACCGGTCCCCTGGCGCCAGCGGCACTGCGAAAAGCCCGCCACCTGATCGCCAGCCCAGGCCACATGCCAGAGGGTCGGGTCGAAATCTTCACGGGACATTTTGCGGTGACTCCATGCCTCGAACGGGATGCGTCGCGAGCCCCAGTGATCGAGGAAGGCATCCTGCTCCGCTTCATACACCGACGTGCTGTGCTGGTCGGCCAAAAACGGGCGGAGTTCCACCCCGCTCGGCCAGAGCGGAGCGGATGGCACCTCGCTGAGTTCGATCTGCATACGCCACTGGTAACGGACCGGCTTGTAGCCTTCGTTCTCGTGCATCTGGCGTGCAATCGCGTCGGCCTCGGTCATGGACATGCCGTTGCGAATGAACACGCGCAGATCTGGTTCTGCGAGGGGAATCTCCTCGCGGCCGCGCGTTTCGAGGGCGCGCAAGAGCGCAGTGCCGATACCCAAACCCATGAACTCAGGGTGGACGTAGCCATCGCCATCCAGGGCGGCGTGCGCGTCGCGAATATTGAATTCCTCGAAACCAACCACGCGTCCATCCGGCGCGGTGACAACCCAGGCATTGCGGGCCAGGTCGAAGCCGGGCGTTTCCCATTCGGCGCGCAGGTCATCCGGGGAGACGGCCAGAACAGTGTCGCCATCAACGGCGAGGACATCGTAGATCAGCCGGGTTACCGGCTCAAGGTCCGCCCATTGAGCCGGGCGGAGGGTAAATCCATTCGGGAGCAGAGGAGTTTTTTCCATTTCGATTTCATCCATTAAGTGAAAGTTGACTGCCATATTGTTTCATCCATTCCGGGCGCAGAACGCCCATGAATATCTCATCCCAACGCCGGCCTTCGCGCAGGAGTGCGCCGCGGGCGCGTCCCTCTTCCACAAAGCCGGCTTTTTCGTACGCCCGCTGGGCACGCGGGTTGTACTCGAACACGCTCAGACAGACGCGGTGCACGTTGAGTTCGAGAAAAGCAAAACGCAGGATCAGGCGCACGGCATCGGTGCCATACCCTTTGTTCCAGTCATCGCGTTCGCCAATGCCGATGCCCATGAAGGTCTCGGCGCGATTGTTTCGCGCGTAGCCCAATCCCACCTCCCCGACCATGCGATCATCTGCAAGGGCGCGGATGGTAAAGGCAAAGAGGTCGTTCCTCTCCTGTTCCCTTTCGATCCAGCCGCGAATGGCCTTGTCGGAGAAGAGGATGGACGGTTCCGAGTCCAGGAGGCGGGCACGGAAACTATCGCGGTTCCAGCGCGCATAAAGCGGCGCGGATTCTTCGGGGTTCACAGCGGCAAGACGGACAAGGTCGCCGCGAAAAAGATCGATCATTAGATTCTCCTTCTATAAAGCTTCGGTCATGGTCAACACAGGCTGGCGCTCGCGCCATTCTTCGGCGAGCAGGCCGTAGTGATACAGGTCCCAGAGGCGTCCATCACGGTTAACCGCTTCACGGCGGTTCACTTCGCGAACGAAACCGGCGCCTACGAAAAGCCGCAGGGCCGCCTCGTTATAGGCAGGGATGATCGCCGTCAAACGATGGAGATTGAACTCATTGAACGCCAGGCGGATCAACAAGCCAAGAGCCTCGCGCCCATAACCTTTGGCGCGATCTTCGGGCGCGCCGATGCCCAGACGGAGGCCGGCGAGACCATTGTTCCACTGGAACCAGTTGAATTCGGCCAGCCCGACCAGGCGGTCGTCCGCTTTGGCACGGATGCGAAACGGGACGGGCTGTCGATTCTCGTCTACATCTTTCTCCAGCGCCTCATATTTCTTCTTGACCTGCGATACCGAGAGCGGGCGCATGGGATCCAGGTACATCAGGCGCATGAAAGAGGCATCATGCGTCCATCGCGATTCGATCTCGGCATCTTTATCGTGATCGATCGGCCCAAGGCGGATGAGTTCGCCATCGTAAAGCGGGGCTTCAAGTAAATTATCCACAAGATCTCCTTTCCAGTCGGCCGGCTTGTCCGGCTTCGAAACAGCGGCGGCTTCTCGCCAGAAACAAAACGGCCACGGGGCATGCCCATGGCCGCAAAAAGAAAACGGCCGCGGGCTGAGTGCTCCGCGGCCGTCACGTTTCAAAGCGAACGTTCAGTCAACAGGCGCACTCCGAGAAGGCAAAACCGAACCACCCGATACGGCGGTGCGGAAGGTTTGCATGCGGTTGAACGTGATCACCATTGGGAGTGCTCCTTTCTTTAGAATGGTCACAGTGTATCACCGTGGTTTCAGATGCGTCAAGACTTGGACGACCCATTTACCGGTTTTTTCCCCACAAAAGATTCAGAAGAGCCAATCATGCATAAGCAAACCGTTCTGATCGTAGGAATTCCCAGCGCAACTTCACAAGCCTGGGTGGATGCGTTCCACCAACGCGGATTCGCAGTCCTTGCCGCAGGAACAACAGCCGAAGCGGTCCGCATCTGGCGTGAGTACGCCCCCATGCTGACCATCGTTGATTCATCCATTGCGGCTGCCGAGTCCGTGCGCCTCTGCCGTGACTTGCGCGGGCTTGCCCATGCTCCCATCCTTGTCATCCTGCCAACCGCTGAATATCTTGCGGATGCCTACCGCGCCGGCGCCACTGAATGTCTGGTGCATCCATCCAACCCGGCTGTGATCCTGCTCAAGGCGTTGGCCTGGTCCATGCGCAGTGTTCAAACAGAAGTGCATGTTTCTCAAAAATGGGAACCGGAAGGCGGGATATTTCAAAACAGCCTGACCAGTGCAATTTTCTAAAGAAGCTACGCATCTTCTCCTCCTGTCTAAGAGAACAGGGCAGTCGTTTGACTGCCCTGTTCTCTATTCGTGATTTGAACTGCGCTTACGGTGCCAGCGGAGAAATCCGTCCGGCCAGAAGTTCAGCCAGGATCTGCTGGGCAAGTTGCTGGCGTCCCTCGGTGAGAATATTTGGATCGATATCCGCCAGCGCGAACGGCGATTGGTAGGTGACACCGCCGCGCCCGGCCAGAAGATCCGCCCAGGCAAGCTTGATGCCTTCAGGCAGGTTGGCAGGCAGACTGGCCGTGAAATAGATCGGGCGCGGGTTGGGTGTGGTGTCTGTGATGGTGATGATACCCAGCGAACCGAGGGCGTTCATCAACTCCGGTGTTGCAAGAGGCGGGTAGACATATGCCATGGCCACTTTTTTATCGCGCATCAGGTTGGCATAAGCAGGATAATTTTCAATCTTCTCATCAGCCGCGATCTCGAGATATTGGGGATAATCCAGCGAATTCCCGTAGATGTCGAAATAGTAATAGGCCTTGGGGCACAGGCCGCAAAAATAGATCATGCCGTTCTTGAACGCCGCAAACGCCACCTGGGCGCCCTGGTCACCCTGCGGGACGATCATTCCGATGCGAGAATCATCCTCCGATGTAACCATGGCGGAAATGTAACCGAACAGAAAGCCGACCATATCGGGGCGGGCTTGCGTAGTCACCACACTGATGTTGCCAACAGCAGTCACGCCGGGAATATTCACCGCCAGGAATAAAGTCTGCGGGGCGGCGGCGGCCAGAGCCACAATGCCGGGGTCGGGCGGCAGAGCGACTACGACCTTCAACGAAGGTTCCAGGTCAGCGGCTGTAAGCGAGTTGCGCACCTGGAAGCGATAACCTGCCGCCTGGGCCAATTCATACACCACAGCCTGATAAGAA
>CAYNQA010000028.1:2474-18559 GCA_964399225.1 uncultured Anaerolineaceae bacterium | reverse complement strand
GACGGCATGGTCCACGTACATGTCGTAGCCGCCGATCGGATGGACGTGGATCTTCTGTCGCGGCACCTTCTGCGTTTCGGTCAATGCGCGCGCCTGCTGTTCGCCGTGGACGATGATGCGGTCCGCGAGGCGCGAGACGATGGCGTTGGTCGTGTTCAGGTAGAAGTCCGAGATGCCGTCGCCGGGGTGGCGGGTCGCATCGTGGATGGTGACCACCAGCGGGAACTTGCGCAGGAAGAACAGCGACAGTACGCCGTACGGGTCCCCGCCGGATTGGTAGTGGATCACGTCCGGTTGCAGGGCGCGGATGTCGCGGACTAATGTTCGGGCCATGGCCAGCTTCGCGAGGTAGCGCCCGTTGGGGTAGTCAATGAAGCGGAGATGGATGCGAGGGTCGAGCAGGCCACGCGAGAAAAGAGTCTCTGTGAGATTCGCCTCGTTCGGGAAGCGAATCTCCAAATTCTGCCGCGCAAGGATCAGCGTGACATCATTCGCTTTCGCCAGTGCGTTGGCGAGGGCGATCAAATAATCTGCCGCGAAGAAGCCGACCAACACGACACGCATGGGGTTCATCCTGCCGGTCTCTCAAATCCGTTTTGCATCAGCCATGCCACGCTCAACGCGAGTCCTTTGTCGAGTGTGTATTGCGGTTGATAGCCGAGCAGGGACTCGGCCTTATTGTTTTCATAGATCGCCTTGCGATTGAACAGACTTTGCAGGTCGCGCTGGGTGGGGGTCATGTCCATGGTATCTTTCATTTTCTTCAATCGTTTCTTCATCGGCCCGGAGCGCATGTAGAGATTCATGATCGTACGTCCCCAGCGCGTCATGAAGAAACGCTGGACAGACTTGATCGAGTCCATGAAGGCCGAGCGCGCGCCCGCGCTTTGCTTCGTGATGTGACGCAAGGCGGGCAACCCGAGCGCGTCGTTCAGCCGCTCGAAATATTGATTCCACGTGACGGTATCTGGCCCGTTCACGTTAAAGGCCTGACCAATCGCCGCGTCATTCGTCATCGCGAGGTAGGCGGCCCAAACAAGATCGTCCGCGTAGACGAGGTTGCAGAATCCGTTCCCGTAGTCTTCGTAGATGCCCCAATTGCCCGATTTCAATTTATCGGCGTACTTCACCGTCCACGCGGTGCCGAACGGGCCGTAGATGATCGAAGGCCGCAAGATCGTCACGGGCAGGCCGCGCGCACTGAACTCCATGCACAGACGTTCTGCGTCGGCTTTGTTCACGGCATATTCACTGCGTCCCTCGAGCGGCGTGCCCTCCTCGATTTGTCCCTCGCGCTCGCCATACACCTCCGCTGTGGAGACATGAATGAAGCGCTTTACGCCTGCCTCGAGCGCAGCTTGCAGCAGGTTGCGCGTGCCGTCCACCACCACAGGCCGCGGCCCCACCGCGCAATGGACGATCACGTCCACGCCGCGCACGGCTTCGCGCGCCTGAGTCTTGTCCATGATGTCGCACGGAGTCAGCGTCACCGGGAAACGCGCCGGGCGCGCGCCGTTGCCCCACTGGTGGATGCCCGCGCGGATGTTCGAGATGCCGCGCAGGTACAACCCCTCCACCATCCAGCCGCCGACAAATCCCGCCGACCCGCTCACGAGCACGCTCAACTCGCGGACCTTCTGCGGCCCTTCATGCGCGGACTCGCCTCGCGGGGCGGCGGCGCTTCCCTCCGCCTGCAAAGCGGCCTCCTCCTCGCCGACCGTTTGCGCCGGGTGAATTTCGTACCACGGCATCGCAAGCGGACTTGGGTGCCGATAGCAATCCTCGATCAACTCGAGTGAGTCGAGCACGTCGCTGGCGGGCACAAGCGGATTCGCCTCACCGCGTGTCACATCAATGAAGTTGCCGATCAGGTCGGTGCCGAACTCCATGTAATCCTTGACCTTCGCCTCCAGCTTGATGATCTCTTTCTGACCGTTGCGCGAAATGGTCACGGTCTCCCAATCGTTGAAGACGCCCTCGATGGTCCCGCTCTCGCCGACGATCTTGTACACGTTCTGCAGTTTGTTCAACCAACTGAGCGCCAGCCGCACCTCGCAACCGTCATAGCCAGCCCGCACGATGACATTGCCCTCCACGCCCCCGAATGAATCCGTCTCGAACGATTGCAGTTGCGGCTTACCACCCAGCCACCAGCAGACCGCGTCCACGGCATGGACGCCGCGATCGAACAACACGCCCATCGGCCGATCCTTTTGGAAGTAGAAGCCCGACGAGGTCGGCCAGCGGAAGACGATGCCGTCCACGTAGTCGAGCGATTGGAGTTTGCCGATCGCGCCATCGCGAATCAACTCCCTGATCTTGCCGTAGGAGGGGAACATGCGCCGCACATGGTTGACCGCCAGCGCCACGCCTTGTTTGTGCGCCTCGGAAACCATCTCTTTGGCGTCAGCCACGCTTTCGGCGAGCGGTTTCTCGCACAGCACGGGAGTTTGGTGCGAGAGGAATCCCAGCGTGATCGGGCGATGAAGATGATGCGGCACCGCCAGGATGGCCCCGTCCACGTGACCGAGCAATGTGCGATAGTCCGTGACATGATCGCGGATGTTGAATTTTTCTGCCATCTGATTGAGACGTGTCTCGTTGGGGTCAACCAGCACGAGGCGTTCCATCACAGACGGGAACTTTGCCAGCGCGGGCAGGTGATAGATCTCGGCGATGGCGCCGCACCCGACGAGTGCGATGCGGGGAGGATTGCCAGCATGGGAGTTCATTAGACCTCTTTGGTGATGATGTTTCGAGCAAGGCCGTCCGCTTTTGGCGCGGGCTTCTGGAACATTTGCCTCACCCGTTGAATATCTGCTTTCGTCACAACGCGGAATGCCCACAACAACGCCAGGTAGGCCAATCCGCCGAGGATGACAAGCACAAGGACCGGCATGGGCGCGATGGCATGAACAGCGACCCCGAACGCGCTGCTCAGTCCGCCCGCAAGCAGGACCACGCCCAGTTGCAGCAGCAGGCGTAAGGGAGATTCGCCGCGAAACGCGAAGTAAAAGTAGAGCGCAAACGAGACGAGACTCGAGAAGGTCAGCGCGGCGGCCATGCCCCGCGAAGCCCAGAGCGGGGTGAGGGCAAGGGCGATCACCAGATAAACCGGCAAGGTGATGGCCGCCACCTGGAACGAACGCTTCTGGTCGCCGCGCGCGAAGAGGATGTAACTAAGCGGCAGGTTGAGGAACTTCAACGCCAGCACCCAGATCAGAATTTGCAGAACGGGGATCGAGTCAATGTAGGCATCCGTGTAGAGCAGGATGACCAGTTCCTTCGACAGCCAGAAGATGGCGAGCACGAGCGGCAGGACGAAAGCCAGCAGGTATTTCATCAGTCCCTGCGCCACAGACTTGAAAGACTCCACCGACGTTTTGTAAAGATGCGAGAGATACGGGAAGACCGCCGTGGTGAAACTGATCGCGACCACGCCGCCCAAGGCCAGCAACTTGCGCGCCGCGGCGTAGATTCCCACTACTGCTTCACCGAAGAACCATGAAAGCAGGATCACGTCCAGCGTGCCGGAGAGATTGGAGAGCCAATTCTCCATCGCAAATATCTTCCAATCGCGGACGAGTTGCTTGAGCGCGGCGAAGTCAAAGTCCCAGCGGAAGGATGGGATGAGCTTGCGGACAAAGAGCGCGTACACCACAAGGATGAGCACGCGCACAACCACGAGGATGACAAAGAGCGAGACCAGTCCATACCCGCGCGAGAGGGCAAGGATGCCCGCGCCGGTCTGCACGGCGTTGACGATCAATGTGGCATACGTCGCATATTCGGCTTTTTCGAAACCGAGGAAGAGCGCGTCGAGGATCAGGGCCACGGAGGCGGGCAGGATCGCCAGGCAGGAGATGAGGATGGCGAGGTTCGTGTCCGCTGTGTAGTGGAAGAGAAGCGAGACCGCCAGCATGATTCCGCCCGCGAGCAGGGACAGGGTCAGCACGAAGGTCAGCGAAACGCTCAATAGTCGGTTCGCTTTTTCGGGCGCTTGGGCAATGTCGCGCGTCAGCACGATGCCCAGTCCCGTGGCGGCGAGACTGACGAAGAGGTCGAAGAAACTGGTGGCGATGGTGTATTTGCCGAGACCGTCGGCACCGAGGAAGCGCGCCACGTAGATGAGGAACGCGAACGAGAAGAGCAAGGCCGTCGCTTTGCAGATCAGGATGGCGAACGAATTTTTTGCAACGCGCAGTGCGGGGCTACGATTCATTCTTGCGTCCGAGTTGGAGGTGCATCGAAGAGATCAGCGCGGCCACGAGCCAGAGCAATTGCACTTGCGGGCGTCCGTGAAAGACATCCACGAACATGTGCAGCATCTGGCCGAGGACTGCCGCAGTGAGGGCGAGACCGATCAACGCCAGGGCCGGTTCCGCCTTCCGCCATACCTGCCAGCCGCGTTTGACCGTGACCAGCAGGAAGAGGATGTACGCGAGGAACCCGCCGATGCCGGTCTCGGCGAAGACGAGCAAATATTTATTGTGTACCGCCCACAGAAAGTCGCCGCTGAATTCGGGGGTCAGGTAATCGTAGACCGCCACGCCAAAATTATTCGCGCCCACGCCGAGCAGGGGGTGATCCTGGATCATGCGGAAGGCCAGGTCCATGAGCGGCAGGCGGCTTTCAGCGGAACCCATGTCGGGGCCGAAGATGCGCGCGGTGATGGGCGTGAAGAAGACCGCGAAGAGGATCAGCACGGAAGAGACGATGAGAGTGGGCGCGATCTTTGGCAGCAGCCTGCGCTGCCACGCGAACCAGCAGAAGAATCCCAGCGAGAGCACGAAGCCGCCCCACGCCGCGCGCGAATAGGTGAAGACCAGCGCAACCGCGCCGAGCGCGAAAGCCGCCAGCGCCAGGTTGCGAATCCACGGCGCGGGTTTGGTGAGTGCCAATCCGAGTGCGGGGGCGAGCAGTAATTCAAGATAGGTGGCCGCGATGATGGGCGACCCCATTGTCCCGCCGACGCGGGTGAATGCGCCCGCCGCGCCCTCGCCGGTGATGACCCGGCCTGTGATGCTCAGAACGTTAAAGGTTTTTCCCGTTGCCATCAGGTAGTGCATCACCAAACTCTCAAGCGCGAGTCCCGCCATGAGGAAGATGAAGATGAACGTGATCTCCGCGCGCGTCTCCACGTTGCCGACGATGTACACGAAGAGCAGGAACATCTGCGCGAGTGTGAACAACTCGTAGTATGCGAAGGTCACATCGCGGGCGGCCAGCACCGAGAGCGCCGCAAACATCAGATACGCAAACAGCGGCAGGCAGGCACGCCCGAAGCCAGGCTTGAGCATGCGCTGCTTCGTCAGCAGTTCCACGATCCACACGCCGTACAAGACCGCGAGGCAGATCGTGGTCACCGAAACGCCGTAGCCCACGATAGCGCCCATCCCGGCCAACTCGCGGCGGTAGCCAAAATAAATATCGAGCGGGAACGGGATGTCGAGCACGATCAGCGCAAGCAACACTTTCTTCACGTCCCAGACCATCGCGCTCACGCACACGACCGCCACTGCGCCCACGCCGAGGATCATCCATTTGCTTTCGAGCCTCTGCAGCCAAATGGCAAGCAGGCCGACGGACATTCCCAGCCCGAGCACGATCAGCCATTGATGGAGCGGATGCGCTCGACTTCCACGGAGCGTGTTCATTTCTTTTTCCTTCTCACTCGCCTCGCCCCGGACCGTGGAGCGGATTCAGCCTCGCAGACCGATCGGCCCGCAAGGGGGAACCCGCTTCCCCGTCCGTGAGGAGGCGTGAGTTCGTCTAATGCACGGGCACGAGCGTTTCTGCGATCGCCGCGGAAACGATCTCCACCTGTTCCAATGTCATCTCGGGGTACATGGGCAGGGAGAGGATCTCGCCGCAAATTTTTTCGGCGATGGGGAATTGTCCGCGGGTGTAACCATCCATTGCAAAGAACGGTTGCAGGTGAACCGGGTTGGGATAGTGGATGGCCGTGCCGATGCCGCGTTCCTTAAGTTGAGCCTGCAGGGCGTCGCGGTTTTGGGCACGGATCACGTATAAGTGGTAAACGTGTTTGTAACCGGGCGGCTCGACCGGTTTGACCATCGTGTTCGGCAGAAGCTCGTTGTAGTGCGCGGCGAGTTTACGGCGCGAGTCGATCCATGCATCGAGATAGTGCAGTTTCACGCGCAAGATGGCGGCTTGGAAACTGTCGAGGCGGTGATTGAACGGCGCAAGTTCGTGAATGTTCTTCTGGCGTTGGCCGCAGTTGCGCAGGGCGCGCACAGTTTCGGCCACCTTGAGATCGTTGGTGGTGACCATTCCGCCGTCGCCGCAGCCGCCGAGATTCTTGGTGGGGTAGAAGCTGAACCCGGCAGCATTGCCGAGACTGCCGGCCTTGTGCCCCTTGTAGCTGGCGCCGTGCGCCTGGCAGGCATCTTCAACGACTACGAGTTTGTATTTTTCTGCGATGCCGAGGATCATGTGCATATCGGCGGGCAGGCCGTAGAGGTGCACCGGCAGGATGGCTTTGGTGCGCGGCGTGATGGCTGCTTCAACTTTTTCGGGATCGATGTTCCATGTGGTGGGGTCCACATCCACGAACACGGGACGGGCGCCGGAGAAAGTGACTGCGGCAGCGCTGGCAGTGAAGGTGTGTGCCGGCACGATGACCTCATGCCCCGGGCCCACGCCCAGTGCCCGCAAACTGAGTTCGAGCGCAGCGAGTCCGCTATCCACGCCTACAGCGTATTTCGTTCCGCAATAGGCGGCGAACTCCTCCTCAAATTTGGTCACGTCCTGCCCGAGGATGAAATCGCCGCGGTCGAGCACGCCCTGAATGGCGGCGTTGATCTCATTGCGCAGGGTGCGGTGCTGGGTGGTCAGTTCGATCAATGGAATATTCATGGGAAGCCTCACTTTTGCCGTTCTGGGATTCTGATGACGCGTGCGGGGTTGCCCGCCACCACCGCGCCCGCCGGGACATCGTGCGTGACCACACTGCCCGCCCCAACGAGGGCACCCTCGCCGATGGTCACACCGCACAAAATAGTGGCATTGCTGCCAATGGATGCGCGCCGCTTCACCAACGTGGGGACGCATTGCCAATCCGCCTCACTCTGCGCCGCGCCGGAATCGGTCGTTGCGCGCGGATACCTGTCGTTGATGAACATCACGCCGTGGCCGATGAAGACCTCATCTTCGATGGTCACGCCTTCGCAAATGAACGAGTGGCTGGAGACCTTCACGCGCTTGCCGATGAGCGCGCCCTTCTGGATCTCAACAAATGTGCCGATGCGGCTCTCGTCACCGACCTCGCAGCCGTACAGGTTGACGAAGGCGTAGACCTTCACGTCGCGGCCGAGCTTTACATCGGGAGC
Source organism: uncultured Anaerolineaceae bacterium (assembly GCA_964399225.1). GTDB lineage: Bacteria > Chloroflexota > Anaerolineae > Anaerolineales > Villigracilaceae > Denitrolinea. The sequence continues at coordinate 11,207 of CAYNQA010000028.1, read as the reverse complement.
GATACGGGCAAATTCAGGGCCTGCCATTGGATCACCTCCTTGGTGGAACCGTTGAGCATGGAATGTTCCGCCGCCTCGAGAATGCGCACCACGCTCAGGCCGTCGTGCCCGCTGCTGGAGGGGCGCTTGCCCTCGCGGATGCATTCCAAAAAGTGCTGGCATTCCTCGCGCAGGGGTTCGACGAATTTGATCTTGGGGATGGTGATGTCGCCGGAGCGGTAGTTGCACTGGAACTCGCCGAAGCCGTTGGTGTAGGTGGGCGCGTCCACGCCTTTGTCGTAGATCTTCAACTTCTGCTCGTTCTCGATATCGTTGTAGACGATCATCTTCTTGCTGCCCACCACGGTCACGCGGCGGACCTTGCACGGGTCCAGCCACGAGACGTGGATGTTGGCGACAACGCGCCCGGCAAAGTTGAGATTGACGTAGGCCACGTCCGTGATGTGCTCGAATACGCAAGACATGCCGTGTGCGCTGACCGTGTCTGGCCGCTGGCCGAGCAGGTAGAGCAGGATCGAGATGTCGTGCGGGGCCAGATCCCAGAGCACATCCGAGTCGCGCTGGAAGAGGCCGAGGTTGAGGCGCGCCATGTCAATGTAGTACACCTCGCCCAGTTCGCCCGAGTCGATATATTTTTTCAAGGCATGGACGGCGGAGTTGTATTCGAAGGTGTGTCCGACCATCAGCGTCAACCCGCGCGCTTCGGCCAGCGTCACCAGATCCTCGGCGTCGCGGCTGCTGAGGGTCATGGGTTTTTCCACCAGCACGTGCAGTCCGCGTTCGAGACATTCCCGCGCAATGGGGTGGTGTAATGCGGGCGGCGTGGAGACCACCACCGCATCGAGGCCGAGATCGAACAAGTCGGGATAGTTTTTGGTTGTGGTTACACTCGGGTAGAGCGAGTGCGCTTTTTGCAGGCGCTCCTCCTTCAAGTCCGCCACGGCCACCAACTCCGAGGCGGGGATCTCGTTGAAGTTGCGCGCCAGGTTGGGACCCCAATAGCCATATCCGATCAGGCCAAGTTTCAATGGGTTCATTTCCGTTCCTCCATTCAACTCAATAGGCTCCGCGGGCAAACAGGATGGCCAGCGGGGTTTGCAAGGCGATCTTGAGATCGAGCCAGAGTGACTGGCGTTCGATGTATTCGAGGTCGAGCCGCACCTGCTCATCGAAATTTTTTGTGCAACGGGCTTTCACCTGTTGGAGTCCGCTCAGGCCGGGTTGGGCCTCGAGACGGCGCAGGTGCCAGGGTTGGTAGTATTGCACTTCGTAGGGGATGGCCGGGCGCGGACCGATGAGACTCATCTCGCCGCGCAGCACGTTCCAGAACTGCGGCAGTTCATCGAGGCTGAGTTTGCGCAGCAGTTTGCCCGGTCGGATGATGCGCGGATCGTTCACCAGCTTGCGCACGCTGGTCTCCTGTCCCCCCTGTGCGGCGGCCATGGCTTTGCCGTCATTCTGGATCAAAGCCTTCACGTATTGCTCGTGGATGGACGCATCCACGTTCACTTTCATGGTGCGGAATTTGTAACAGGCAAAATCCTGGCGCTGCCAATAGATATTCTTCCCCCGCCGTACGCGCCTCGACCCCACCCGCTCCTGTTTGAAGAAGACCGGGCCGGGGGAGTAGATGTAGATGGCAAGCGCGATCAACGCCATCAACGGCGAAAGCAGGGCCAGCAAAGCCAGCGCGGCAATGAAGTCCAGCATCCGCTTGACGATGTAATAGCCTTCCCGCCCGGCAATCGCCAGATGCAACTCGTCCGCGTTGGTTTCGCGAAGAGAGACGATTTTCAAATCATTTTGCATGCAGCCCTCCCACGTGCGGAACTACACACGGTTACGCGTACGACCAGGCGGGGTGACTTTCCGCTTCGTTTACGACCAATCCGAGATACCTGCCCGCGAACCTGGACAAATATTCATCCGCTGATTCCACCGCCTCACGCTGGACGTGCGAGCGGCGTGCCACGAGGATGAGTCCATCCGCGAGCGGGGCGAACGAGGCGCTGTCTGCGACGGTGAGGGCGGGGGTATCGAGCACCACGTAGTCAAACTGCGCGCGCAAAGCCCGGACCAGAGCGTCGGCGCGGGTGGGGGAAAGGGCATGCGAGGAGGCGCCCGTTACAGGTCCGGTAGTGAGAAGCGAGAGGTGCCCGTCTGGTGCCGATTGCAGGACTCGTGCCAAGTCGGCATCGTTGGCGAGTACATCGGTCAATCCCATCTCGTTGGGCACGTTGAAGAGTTCGTGCAGTTTGGGATGCCGCAGGTTGCAATCCACGATGACCACTTTGCGTCCGCTTTCGGCGAGGGCTTCGGCGAGGTTGGAAGCGGTGGTGGTGACGCCCTGGCCCGGCTCCGCGCCGGTCACCAGCAGGACCTTGCGCACGGTGTCACGCTCCAGCCACTGGATCTGCGCCGCCAGCCGCCGCACGGATTCGGAGATGGGCGAGTGTCCATTGCCCGAAAGGAGCAGGTGTTGTTTGGCCGTGTGCGGGAATTTGGCGAGCGTTGGAGCATGTGCCGCCAACTCGATGGCGCGGGTGTCGTGCAGGCGTTTGTCGGTGTTTTCGAACACGAAGGCCAGGATCAATCCGGCCAGTAGTCCGAGCGCGCCGCCGATGAGGTAGTTGAGCCCGGTGCGCGGCCAGGCCGGGACGGTGGGCGCAACCGCCGCCTCGGTGACCGTGATCATGCTGGCGCCGATGGCCTCGCGCAGTTGGGCTTCATCGTATTGGCGCACCAGGTCTTCGTAGGTGCGTTGTTTTTCCTGCAAGAGTTGGCCGGTCATGCCGATCTGCATGGCTTGTGGGGTGGGTTGGGCCACGAGACGTTGGTATTCGGTGCGCAGTTCATCCACCTCGCCCTGGGCGCGTTCCATCTGCCCGGCCAGGATCTCACTTGTGGCACGTGCGCCGCCGGCATATAGTTCCTGGCTCTGGCTGATGAGGATGGCCGCCACCGTATTGGCCGCCTGTGCCGCCAGCTTGGGGCTGGTGCTTTCAGCGCTGATGCGGATCAACTCGGTGTTGGGGATCACCTCCGCGCTGATGGTGGGGGGCTTGGCGACTTTCAAGGTCTGCGCCAGTTCCTCCAGCACGGGACGGCTGTACGCGATCTGCACGTAGGTGTTCAGCAGTTGATCGTTGTAGGAATACGAGGTGGGATATTGCACCCCCACCACCGAGATCGCCACGCGCACCGTGGCGCTGGCGGAATAAGTTGGCGTGATCCGCGATTGGACAACAACTACCGTGATCAACGCCAGAACAAGCGTAGTGAGTACCACCCATTTCCTTCGCCACAAGATGGAAAAATATTGATCGAGTTCCATGGCACACTTCCTCCATACGGGCCCACTTTGCCGCGATGAGCGCGCAGAAAAAGAAAAACGTTCCGCCTGAATTCCCGCTGCATACGGAATCAAGACGGAACTATAGCGAAAAGTTTCTTTTGTTTTTTTGGAACTTTCTTTGAAATTCCTTTTGCCCCCCTTTTTTGCATCAGCCTTCAGGCCGCGGCTCGAACCAGTATCCGCGCCCCCAGTGGGTGTGGATGTAATTGTGTCCGTGCTGGCCGTCTTCCAGTTTTTTGCGCAGGTAGAACACGTACAGCGACGAGGTTGACTGCCCGCTCGCAAGCGGCTCACCCCATACCTCGCGCGCCAACTCGTTGTGCGAAACGATCTTGCCCTGCTCGCGTACCAGACACGCCAACACCTCATACTCGCGCGGCGTCAACTCTACAATGTGGGAATTAAGTTTTACGGTTTGGGTGGTTAGATCGATGCTTAATACATCATCGCTGTAGGACCTGATGTATGCGTCGGATGTGTGGTTGTTTTGTTGGTTGTTCGTGCGTCGCAGCAAGGCACGTACGCGCGCTTCGAGCTCGTTCTTATTGAACGGCTTGCGGATGAAGTCGTCGGCCCCCACTGTGAACCCGTGCAGCATATCGTTCTCGTTCGTCCGTGCGGTGAGGATGAGCACCGGCACATTCGCCATCTCACGCAGGCGGGTGCACACATCGAACCCATCCATTCCAGGCATCATGATATCAAGGATGATCAGATCGGGATGAAGTTCGTACGCCTTGCGTAACCCCTCGCTGCCCGAATACACCTGATACAGCGTGACCTCGATCGGGCGAAGGATCGCTTCCACCAGATGCCCCAACTCTGGATCGTCGTCCACAAGTAAAACCTTTTTAGCCATAAGTGCCATCCCTCCAGCGGCGGCACGTACAATCACAAAATCATCATAGCACAATAATCAGGCGCAGGCAATTTCTTTCAAATGGAAAACAAAAACACCAAATCATTGACATTTGTCCCGCTCGGACCGGGGCGGAGCAGGTCGCCCAACCTGTCGAAGTAGCCATACGCGTCATTCGCCGACAGGAAAGCGGGTGAGGCCATTGCCAGCGACTCAGCCCGGGCTGCGGTTGCGCCACTCACCACCGCTCCCGCCGCATCGGTGGGACCATCCTCGCCATCCGTGGCTAGAGCGATCAGCATCAGGTTGTCCCTGCCGCGTAATGTCTCCACGGCACCCAGTGCCAACTCCTGGTTGCGCCCACCCCTGCCTGCTCCGCGCACGGTGACCGTGGTCTCCCCTCCCGCCAGCAGGCAGAATGGGCGGGCAATCTTGCGCGTAGTCGCTTTGAGGGTTTCTGCCAAGCGTGGACCGGCCTCACGGGCTTCGCCCTGCAATTTCGTTTCGATCACCTCGCAGGTGAATCCCTCCGCCTCGGCTTGACGTTTGGCCGCCTCCAGCGCATTGGAATTGCTGGCGATGATGTGGTTTTCCACGCGCTCAAAGAGCGGGTCGCCGGGCTTTGGGGTTTCCCGGAACGGGAGATCGCGGCCCGCTATGTTTTTGGCATCATCCCGTGTTGTCGGGTCTGGTGCGGTCGGTCCGGAGGCGATCGCCTCCAGTGAGTTGCCAACCACGTCTGAGACGATCAAACTGAGGATGCGGGCGCCGTTGGCAGCCTGAACGATCCCTCCGCCCTTGAGCGAGTCCAAATGTCTCCGCACTGTGTTGATCTGTTGGATGTTGGCGCCGCTGGCAAGCAATGTTGCTGTGAGTGCCTGCAGTTCCTCCAGTGGAATCAGCGGCTCGGCCATCAATGCCGAGCCTCCGCCGGAAATCAGGCAGAGCAGCAGATCTTCGGGGGTGAGTTGCGCGAGAAAATTTCGCGCGGCGCGGCCGGCGGCGAGACTGTCTGTGCCGGGGATGGGGTGATTGCCGGCGATGACCTGACCCGCTGTCCCGTGCAGGCCCGAGGCGTGTTTGGTGATGACGAGCGAGTCGTGCAGGCGGGTCAGGTCCGCGAGGGCGGAGGTCATGGCGGGGGCGGCTTTGCCCAATCCAAACGCGAAGGTTCGTTGTGCGGCGGGAAGCGGATTGTGAGTCAGGAATTTTTTCACTGCATGGCCTGCGTCGGCGGAGTTGATCGCGGCGGCGAGGATGCGCGTAATCGAGTCGCGGCGGGGGTGCGATGCGATGGAATGGGTGAGGAAGTTTTTGGGGAGCACGCTCATAGTATACTAGCCGGGATGGAAGTGCCCTGGTATGTTCTGCACAGCAAGCCGCGCAAGGAGGAGTTTTTGCTCGACCAGCTGCGGCTGAACGGATATGCGGCTTATTGCCCGCTGCTCAAGGTGACGCCGGTCAATCCGCGCGCGCGCAAGGTGCGGCCGTATTTCCCGGGCTATGTGTTCGTGCAGGCTGACCTGACGCGTGACAAGGCTTCCTCTTTGCAGTGGATGCCCGGCGCAACCGGTTTTGTTTCGTTTGGCGGGGAACCGGCACGGGTGCCCGATGGTTTGATCCCGGCCTTGCGCCAGCGTGTGGATGCGGTGAATGCCGCCGGCGGCGAAACGTTGCACGAGGTCGAGACCGGAGACAAGGTCCGCGTTGTGGGGGGGCCGTTTGCGGGGTATGAGGCCATCTTTGATGTGCGCCTGCCAGGTACCGAGCGTGTGCGGGTCTTGCTCAAATTGCTACAAAACCGTGTGCTTACGGTGGAATTGCCGGCAGGACTTGTAAAGAAGGCAAAAGGGCGCTGATCGGCAACTAAAAAGTTTGTCAGGCCGGAGGGGGAATCTTTTAGTACAATACTCCCATTCCGCTCGCTGTGGAAAGAGAGCGTTCACTGCACGGTTCGTCTTATCAGCTTTCTTTCATTCTTACACGGTCCATTCAACCCCGTTCCTCCGTTCCAATCGAAGCGGTCATTTATAAAGAAGCGTCCTACACTTGCAGGGAGGACGCTTAATTCTATACAAGGCCGGCATGTTGGTATTTGCCTGGTTTCGTCTTCCTGTCTGACATGGCCGTCATGTCGGAAGGGCGGATGCTTGGAAAAAACGGGCAGGAAGGCCCGCTGTCATTAAGACTCATGGAAAAACGAGAAACCTCCCTGCCCGGTGTGTGCTTGATCGCCCCAAAGATTTTCCGCGATGAACGCGGATTCTTTTTGGAGACGTTTCGCGCAGAGGCGTTTGCAGCGTTGGGCATTCCCGGTCCGTTCATTCAGGACAATCTGGCCGGGTCGCACCGTGGCGTGCTGCGAGGCCTGCACTATCAGGTCCGCAATCCGCAGGGTAAGTTGGTGCAGGTGGTGCGCGGTGAGATCTTCGATGTGGCCGTGGACATGCGCCGCAGTTCGCCATATTTTGGCAGGTGGTTCGGCGCCCGTTTGGATAGTGAGACACGCACCGCCATTTGGGTGCCGCCCGGCTTCGCGCATGGATATTACGTCTTGAGTGAGTGGGCGGAGGTGGGCTACAAGGTTACCGACCGTTACACGCCTGACGCTGAACGAACGTTACTGTGGAACGACCCTGCTGTCGGCGTGGATTGGCCGATCGGCCCGGGCGAGACGCCGGTCCTTTCTGCGAAAGATGCAGACGGCAAACTCCTGCGTGACGCGGAAACGTACGAGTAATGGCGTTGCGAATTTTATTGCTTGGCAGGAACGGCCAGGTCGGGTGGGAGCTTGCCCGCATTCTCGGTGCGGCTTGTGAGCTGACCGCCACCGACCGCGCGGAAGTGGATCTTGCCGATATCAGCCAGGTGCGCGATGCGGTGCGCAGAATCCGCCCCCAGGTGATCATCAATGCGGCGGCTTACTCGAATGTGGAGAAGGCCGAGAGCGAGCCGGAACTGGCACACAAGGTCAATGCGCTGGCGCCCGCTGTCCTTGCGGAGGAGGCGAAGAAGCTCCGCGCAGTGCTCATCCATTATTCGACCGATTATGTTTTTGACGGGACGAAGCGCAGTCCCTATGTGGAAACCGATGCGGCCAACCCGTTGAATGAATATGGACGCAGCAAGCTGGAGGGGGAGCGGGGCATACAGCAAACGGGCGCTTCGTTCTTGATCCTGCGCACGAGCTGGGTCTACAGTTTGCGGACGCATAGTTTCGTGACCAAGTTTCTCGGCTGGGCGCAGAACAATCCGCAGGTGCGCGTGGTCACGGACCAGATATCCAATCCCACATGGTGCCGTCCGCTCGCCGAAGCGACCGCGGAGTTGATCCGTCAGATGGGCGGTGATCCCGCTGCGTGGATGGGGGAGCGCGAGGGGATGTATCACGTCGCTGGCGGGGGGCATGTCAGCCGTTACGAGATGGCGTGCAGGATGCTGGAACTTCTTCCGCACGGTTTTCCATTACAAGCCAGGTCGGTTGCCCCGGCCTGTACCGTTGATTTTCACGATGCGGCGAAACGCCCGCCTTTTTCTGCGCTCGATTCGAGCCTGTTTACCCGCACCTTTGGGATTGTATTGCCTGCCTGGGATGCAAGCCTGAAGGCCGCCTTTGCCGACCACTTTCATACCAACCCTTCCATTTCATGATCTCTACTCATCAACCTTCTTCCCCGACTGAACCCGAACGCTGGGATATGGTCATTCGCCCCCAGCGAAGTCTCTTCGATCTGCGTTTGGGCGAGTTGTGGCGTTACCGCGATCTGGTGATGCTTTTCGTGCGGCGAGACTTTGTGGCCTTTTACAAGCAGACCATTCTTGGTCCGCTGTGGTATTTGATCCAGCCGCTGTTAACCACGATCACGTTCACGATCATTTTCGGTAACTTTGCCAACCTGCCCACCGACGGCCTGCCCGACTTTCTCTTCTATATGTCCGGCACCGTGATCTGGACCTACTTTGCCAGTTGCCTGACGAAGACCAGCGAAACTTTTGTGAGCAATGCGAGCATTTTTGGCAAGGTGTATTTTCCGCGCCTGGCCGTGCCGGTTTCGATCCTGTTCTCGAACCTGATCGCCTTTTCGATCCAGTTTGCGTTCTTCATTGTGTTTATGGGCTACTTTGCCTTGACCGGCGCGGACATCCAGCCGAATGCATGGGTCTTGTTGACGCCGTTCCTGATCCTTGTGATGGCGGGACTTGGCCTCGGCTTCGGTATCATCATTTCCTCGCTTACCACCAAGTATCGCGACCTGCGCTTCCTCGTCACGTTCGGCGTGTCATTGCTGATGTATGCCACGCCGGTCATCTATCCCATCTCTTCGGTGCCGGAGCAGTTCCAGTGGGCGATCCGCGCCAACCCGATGACATCCATTGTGGAAGCATTCCGTTTTGCATTCCTCGGCGCTGGCAGTGTGGACCTCGGTCAATTGGCGTATAGCTTCGGGTTCATGCTCGCCGTTGTCTTTTTGGGCGCGGTCATCTTCAACCGCGTCGAGCAGACGTTCATGGATACGGT
>CAYNQA010000028.1:0-2374 GCA_964399225.1 uncultured Anaerolineaceae bacterium | reverse complement strand
ACTGTTATTTCTGTTGAAAATCTTTCCAAGTCCTACCGTCTCGGCCAGATCGGGACGGGAACGTTTGCCTACGACCTGAACGTGTGGTGGGCGCGCATGCGCGGCAAGCCCAACCCATACCTGCGAGTTAACGAAGCCGACCATGGTAATCGTGCCGGCGAAGAGGTATGGGCGCTGAAGGATATCTCCTTCCAGGTGCAGCAGGGCGAGGTGCTGGGTGTCATCGGCCGCAACGGCGCGGGGAAGAGCACCCTGCTCAAGATCCTGTCGCGCGTCACGGCGCCGACCTCGGGGGAGATCAAGGTGAGGGGACGCGTAGCCAGCCTGCTCGAAGTCGGAACCGGTTTCCATCCGGACCTGACCGGGCGCGAGAACGTGTTCCTCAATGGTGCCATCCTTGGTATGACCCGCGCGGAGGTGGTACGCAAGTTTGATGAGATCGTGGATTTTACTGGGGTGGAGAAGTTCATTGACACGCCGGTCAAACGCTATTCGAGCGGCATGTATGTGCGGCTGGCGTTTGCGGTGGCGGCGCACTTGGACCCGGAGATCCTGGTGGTGGACGAGGTGTTGGCCGTGGGGGATGCCGAGTTTCAGAAGAAATGCCTCGGTAAGATGGGCGAGGTGGCGCAGAGCGGACGAACCGTGTTGTTTGTCAGCCATAATATGGGAGCCATCAAGAATCTTTGCACACAATGCCTGTTGTTGAATGCTGGCGAGATCGAAGATTTTGGGGAGACGAACCAGGTTGTTCAAAAATATTTTAGCCCGTTACTTCAAAGCAAGCATGGCGGCATTCTGAATTTGCCTCGACGGGCTGGGACTTCTGAGGTGCTAGTCAAGGATGTCACAGTTGGACTAAACCCGAATGACTCGGTTGGGAATATGGTCCCTTTCACTTCTGATCTGCATGTGAATATAGATGTTCTTGCAAAGGCTAGAGTGATCAATGCATCCGCGTTCCTTTTGATCAAAAGCGCCTCTGGCGATTATGTGCTTTCTCCATTTCAGCGCGATGCTAACCAGACATTCAGCCTCGAGCCGGGGGAGGAGTGCCGCATCCAAGCAAAATTTCCTCATAATCTGATGCCGGGCATTTACTTTGTAGATGTTGGAATCTTCGATCAATTTTTCCATTTTTATGACTGGATCGAATCGGCTGCAAACTTCACTGTGATCGAGGAAGGACAGTTGCGCGGGCGGCTTGGCTATGTTGCCCCGGATTCGAAGTGGAAGATTTCAAAATAGCAGGTGTGGAATATGATGAAAAAAATTGGAAAAGTCAGGAAAACCATCCGTAGAATAATTCGCGTCACAAGGCAAATGGCTTTGATGAAATTGTCGGAATTGTCCATCCTGTATGCAGACCGACAACTTGAAACAAAGGCTAGGAATTCATTCCTGAGATTGCTTGGAATGAAAATTGGCCGCCCTGTGATTATAGATTCTCGGATTGCTTTGCCAAATCCAGAGCGTGTTTCGATTGGCAATTATGTTCTGATTCGCGAAGAATGTTACCTCGACCCGGATGTTTCCATAAACGATTACTGTACCTTGTCGCGAGGGGTAAAAATAATCACCAATGGACATGTCCCGGGTTCGATGGAGTATTTTTCGAAAGGGGTGGTTATCGAGAGATATGCCTGGATCGGTGCGTATGCAATGATTATGCCGGGCGTGACTATTGGCGAATATTCGGTTGTGGCTCCAGGTGCAGTGGTGACTCGCGATGTTCCTACATGTACGATGGTAGGTGGCGTCCCAGCAAAATTCATCCGCACAATTGAACAACCGAAGGTTGTGCAAAATCAGTTCGGCAAGGTCGAAGCCAAATAGAAAAACTGGGCTAAAGGGTAGGTGTCTCCCCTGCGTCATTTTTTAAATTATCTGGCATTCATATAGAGTGTGAAAGATGAAAAATCCTTTACTTGCTCAGTCAGGATGGCGTTTTGAATATTCCTTTTGGAGAACTTTGTTCTTGGCCCAGCGGTTTTCATTTCCGGGAGCAACATGTCTGAAGAGATTCCTCCGAAAACATGTATTTGCGGACCGTTATATTCGCACACCCTATTTTGGGCCATTTCGTTTATGTCTGTCCAACGCACGTCATGGGGGAAACGGTGTTTGATGGTGGAATCCATGAGCCGGAAATAGTAACTGCCGTACAGGCCTTTGTTCGCAACGGCTTTTCGTTTCTGGATTGTGGCGCAAACATCGGTTTGCATACCCTGGTGGCGGCCTTTGCCCGCAAAGATGAGAAACAGATCTTCATCTCTTTCGAGCCGGATGCGTCGATTTTCTCCGTGCTTCAAAAAAACTGCGGTGAGAACGGCCTGAACTTCGTTGATTGCAGTCATGAAGGCTTGGGAGATGA
>CAYNQA010000027.1:0-18652 GCA_964399225.1 uncultured Anaerolineaceae bacterium | reverse complement strand
ACGACAAATATTCCTACGAGTTGTGCGGTGGTACTCACCTCGAGCGGACCTCCGATATCGGCGCGTTCCTGGTCGTAAGCGAAGGGTCGGTCGCGGCGAACGTGCGCCGTATCGAAGCGGTGACCGGGCGTGGCGCGTATGAGTTGATCCACAAGCGCTTCAAGACCCTCAAGCAAGCCGCGAACACATTGAAAGCCACCGTGGAGGAAGTCCCCGCCAAGGTGGATGCATTGCAGGACGAAGTTTCCGAGCTGAAGAAGGAACTCTCCAACCTGCGCGCGCAACACGCCATGTCCACCTTCCACTTGCTGCTCACAGAGATGCAAAAGGTGAAGGATGTGAATTTGCTTGCGGTGGAGATCGCCAACGCAAACGCGGACACGTTGCGCATGCTGGCCGACAAGTTCCGCGAGAAGTATCCGCAGAACGGTGCGGCGGTCCTTGCGAGCGGCACGCTGGTCATTGCTGCGTTGACCGAAGACCTCACCAAACGCGGACTGAAAGCCGGCGACCTGATCACCGGTGCCGGTGGTAAAGGCGGCGGCCGTCCGAACCTTGCGCAGGGAAGTTTCCCCGAAGGCGCAACAAAAGATGCGCTTGCCAAAGTCGCTGGTGTGGTCGAAGGTAAGTTGAAATAACCCCAAGGGCGGACGAATAGTCCGCCCTATTTGTTGACGAGAACGATACCCCCAAAGCCATCCAAAAGGATGGCTTTTTCTTTTGCGTCATCCCTGGCAGATAATCTGAAGATGCTCTCCGCTTTTTCCATCTGGATGATTTTCTCTGACGCATTGAAGTTGAGCAGGATGGTCAGGCGTTCATCGCCGGATTGGCGGGTAAAGCCCAGTACGCCGCGCGGCAGGTCATTTAGCAAGCTCAGCGAACCTTCGCGCAGGCAGGCATGCGACTTGCGTAGAGCCAGCAATGCGCGAAATGTGTTCAGCAGGGACTTCGGGTCTGCTTCCTCGTCCGCGACGTTGATATGGGTGTAGTTTGGGTTCACCGCCAACCACGCCTCTTGCCCCGACGTGAAGCCGGCTCTCTCCGTTGCATTCCATTGCATCGGCGTGCGGACCTCGTCGCGGTTGAAGATCATGCCGAGCAGTTCCGGCACAAGGCGCGGCACGAATTTGAATTTGTGCGCAAGTGGATCTTGGGCTGTCGCATAGGGCAGGGGCAGATCGGTCATGCCGATCTCTTCGCCGTTGTAGATGCACGGTACCCCGCGGGCTGTGAATTGGAGCAGTGCCAGCAGTTTGGCTTTGCGCACATCCCCGCCCAGGCGCGTCATACTACGGCGGCGGTCGTGATTGCTGAATACGAAGACCGGCATGAACGGCGCGGGATATACCCTCTCCACCTCCTCGAGGGTGCGGCGGAAGAACTCGGCCGTGAATTTGAAATTAAGCATTTCGAAATCGAAGACCAGACCAAGTCCGTCGTTGGTTTCACCGCCAAGGTACCGGCGCAATCCACTGCGATCAATGACTGCCTCTCCCAGCAACATGCGTTCGCCAAACTCATCGCTCATGGAACGCAATTCCCTGGCAAAATCGAAACTCTCCGGCTGGTTGACGTTATATTTCGCCTCTTGAAAAAAACCTGAGTAATCAGATTCGGTTTGCACGGGCCTGGTTGAAAACGGATTGTCGCGAAAGGCTGCATCCTTGTACACCACGTTGATGATGTCAAGGCGGAATCCGTCCACGCCCTGCCTGAGCCAGTGACGTGCAGTGTCGAACATGGCCTGCTTGACCACGGGATTGTGGTAGTTCAGGTCTGGCTGGAAGGGCAGGAAACTGGACCAGAAATACTGCTCTCGTTCCGGGGCATAATGCCAGCCGGAGCCGCCGGTCACGCTGTACCAGTTGTTGGGTTTATCACGCCAAATGTACCAGTCTGCTTTGGGGTTGGTGCGCGAGGAGCGGGACTCTTTGAACCACGGATGTTCGTCGGATGTGTGGTTCATGACCATATCGAAGACGATGCGCATGCCGCGTTTGTGGACCTCCTCGATGAGGCGCAGGGCATCATCCATGCTGCCGAACTCCGGCGCGACCGAGATGTAGTCGGCGATGTCGTATCCGAAGTCCCGTTGGGGAGAGGCGAAGAACGGCGAAAGCCAGAGGGTTTCGAATCCCACCTGTTGGAGATAGTCGAGCTTTTCGATCACGCCCGGCAGGTCGCCGATGCCGTCGCCGTTGCTGTCTTTGAACGAACGCGGATAGATCTGATAGATGGTTGTGTTGTGATACCAGGGTCGCTTCATGGCAGCTCCATTTTGTTGTGCGAGAATTGTACTGCTATAATGCTGCCCAAGGAGAGAACCATGAATAAGAACCGTTTACCCCTTTTATTGATTCCTGTTTTGCTTTTTGTGCTGGCCTGCCAGACCGTGATGGCTCCTGTCGAGCAAGTACAGGAAACCGGCTCCACGGCAATCGCGCTTGCCACCGAAGCGAGTGGTATGGTTACCCAGGTTTCCGGTTTGGCTACTGAAGCCGGCGATTTTGCCACACAGATGGCGCCGTTTGCCACGGCTGTGGGCATCCCCACCGACCTGGCCGGCCTACCGGATAACCTGTTCAATCCGAAGGACCCGCCTCTCGCAGAATGGCGCGGCGTGCCTGTCATGCCCGAGGCGCTCGGCGGCTCGGAATCGGATGGGATGTATGGTTACACCATCCAGGTGGACGTGAAAGCCGTGGAGGAGTTTTATGCAGACAAACTTCCCTCACTCGGCTGGACAGAGACTTTCAGCATGCCCAATAATTCAGGCATGGCCATTCTTTTGTACGAGAAGGACGGCATGCTCCTGACGGTGACCATTACCACAGTGCAAGATCACCTGCTTGTGATGCTCACTCTGCAATAAAACAAAAGTGACCGCAAGGAAACCCTTGCGGTCACTTTTGTTTTAGGTGAGTATCGCAATTCGTCGCAGTTACTCTGTGGCGGTTGGGCGCGTCCAGGTGAGAAGTACATCCAGCACGCGTAGATTAATATCGAAATCGGTGTCGTTGTGGTTGGTCAGTTCCATATCCACCGCCACCACACCCAGTGCAACCGCGTAATCGGCCAGTGTGCCGGAATACACGCATCCTGTATCAATGGGCGGGTAAGGGTAGTTGCTAACTTCCGCGATCGCCTCTGCAAATACCATCGAGTCCGGGTCCCATGGTTCGCCGCCCGGGAAAACACCCAGCGCTGCGCTGTGGTAGCTGATCAACATTTCCACATTGTGAGCGGAGAGGAAGCGCATTAATGCCTTTGTCTCCGGCTCGGAGCCTGGCCCGCTGCCGCTTGTGGTGGGAAGTTCGTTCCAGCATCCGTCACGGTCCCAATCAGCGAGCCAGTGGACCGGGAAATTGCGGTTCAGGTCCACGCCATTTGCATTCGTGCGGCCATATTTGTCCTTGCTGCGCGCGTCCCCGTCGGGGTTGAGGCTGCGTAGAATGTAGAGCGTCACATCGCTGGGAATGGCTTCGGGATGCTCATCGAGGAAGAGGATCAACTCATCGGCCAGACGGATCGTGTTGCCCTCATAGCCTCCGTGAATCCCCGCCACGATCATACGCTCACTCTCGCCCTGTCCAAACGTGTATACTTCGAGCGGACGTCCCTGGGCGCTCAAGCCAATGATGGTGGCCCGCTTTCCAGAGGGGAGAAGAAAGTGTGTCGGCGTGGCATTCAGGCTTTCGAACGGAGTGGAAAGCGGATTGGGTGTGACTGTGGGCAGGTAGTAAAAAACGGGAGTGGGGGAGATGAAAAGAACTGGATTGGCCAGCGCCTGTGTTGGCGCTTCCGCCGCCTGAACGGGTTTGCGGTTCAGGTAAAGTGTAACGACGCCAAGCAGACCAAGCAAACCAGCAATGTTGAGTCCCCAGGCGAGAAAGACCCAAAACGAAGAAAGTCGTTTCGCTGGCTTCATGCGTTCTTTTCAGCGGTGGTGCGCAGCCAGTTCAACCCCAGATTGATCGCCCAGCGCGGTGCATGTTTTGGCGGACCGCCGTATGTGAGCTCGCGTTTCTCTTCACCCTCGGGTGTGATCAGCACTTGTTCGATGACCGGGCCGTTCTCGGATTGAAACACGGCCAACCCCAGGCCCACCTTCGCGGAGCGCGCTTTCATCATCTCTCGCATCTTCTCTGACAACTGTCCGGGTCTGCCCGCTTCGAGCGATTCCACCGCAACCAGATTGGGGGTGGAGACGTTCGCTAGGCGGCGTGCCAGCGCATGGTCCAGCCCCGACTCGAAGGCAGCCACATTCCATCCTCGCGAGCCGGCGGCTCCCAGGGCAGCATTTTCCAGTGTCTCTTCATCCGCGCCAAAGATGACGTTGCCCAGGCGGGCGCGTATCTCCGTCTCCACTTCACGGATCATGCGGTCGGCTGCTTCTTCGCTCTCGGCCTTGGCTGCGATTCGAATATCCACGATACCGGTATGCGCTGCCAGCCCCACGGTGGGATTGGCAAGTTGTTCAAAGTCGCCAACCTTTTCATCGATGGAGGCTTCGCTCCAGCCCGAGGTGTGCAGCAGGCGCACTTTGATCACGTCTCGCAGGTTGAATTTATTCTGGAGGTAGGGCGCAACAGACAAATGGAAGAGCAGTTCCATTTCCTGTGGAACCCCGGGCAGGGAAATGATCGCGCCTGTGGTCTCTGGCTTTTGAAATTCCACGATGAACGAGGGTGCTGTGCCGACCGGGTTCTCGATGGCAATGGCACCTTTGGGAATATACGCCTGGCGTTTCTGGTTCTCTCCGGCTACGCGGCCGTAGCGGGCGATCACGGCTTTTACCTGTTCCCAAAGGTCTTCGCGAAATTCCGTCTCGACACCAGCTGCGCTTGCAACGGCCTCGCGGGTGGGGTCGTCCACGGTGGGACCCAGCCCGCCGGTGGTAATGATGATATCGGCACGCCGCATCGCTTCGCGGATGGCTTCGGTGATGCGGGCCGGGTTATCGCCGATGGTGACGGTGCGGAAGAGGTCCACTCCCAATCCGCGCAGGGCACGGGCGAGGAAGCGGGTATTCGTGTCTACGATCTCACCGAGCAGGATCTCGGTGCCAATGGTGATGATCTCAGCGGAAGGCATAAACTCTCAAGGGTAGATAACTCTGAATCTTCGTGTGTCTAATTGATAGATGACAATGTTTGGCGGGGCGCAATCTCCGAGCGGGGAGCAGGTGAGCACGCCGCTCAGTCCTTGATAATCCTTTGTGGTAAACAAGGCTTCCCGCAGGGCTTTACGCGGAATCAACATGTCGCTGCCGGTCGTTTTTACCGAAGCCTCGATGGCGCTGAAAAGCATCATGGCCGCATCATAGGCTTGCGCAGCATAGACAGCGATCGGCTCTTCACCGTAGCGCGCGCGATATTTTTCCTTGAAGTCAGGGTCAAGGTCGAGCGTGGATGGACCGGAGATGTACATTCCCTCAGCGCTCTTTGCCCGCGCGGCGAAATCGGAACTGAGCAGCCCATCCGAGCCGATGACGGCGGTGCGTAACAAGCCGACCTTGATGATCTCGCTTGAAATATTCATCGCGTCTTCAGCATACAGCGGGATGTACAGTACGTCCGGGCTCAATTTGGCGATCTGTTGCACGGCCGTGGTGTATGGTCCGCCTGTGGCAATGTGTAATTGCTCTACGCAGGTTCCGCCGCGTTGTTCAAAGAGCTGGCACGCCTCTTGTTGAAGCCCATCCGAATAGGCTGTGCTATCGTGGATCGTGGCCATGGTGCGGGCACCGAGGGCGTTGAATGCAAAGTCTGCCACCATTTTCGCCTGGCTTTGGTCGTTGTAGATCGTGCGCAAGAAACCCGGTTCGTGCTCGCTTGTAGATGTCAACGAAGCTGCTGTGCTGGAAGGGGAGATGAGAACCATCCCGGCCTCGCTCAATACCACTGCAGCTTTCTCCGTTGCGTCTGAGCACGTGGCGCCGCCGATCACGCCGACCACATTCGGGTTTTGCGCAAGACGTTCTGCCGCCGCCTGACCTCCCTCGGCCGTACACAGATCATCCTCCTGGATCAACTCGATCGGGTGATTAAAAATATCTTCGTGATCTGCAATGGCCAGCTCCACACCCCGAAGGGCATCGATGCCGTAAGGGGCATTGGGACCGCTCAGGGTCAAAGCAACAGCGATCGTGACCGGCTCGCTGCTGCCGATGGTCACACACCCCAGCGAATCGGTGCATGGATTATTTTCGCTGGTCGCAGTGCAGGCTGTCAGCGCCAGACTCAATGCCAGAAGAAATGCAAGTATCCGCTTCATGGTCACACTCCTCGATTAAACGACATTGTACTCTTTTATCAAGCGGCCTTCTGCGAACCTTTCATAATCGAGAGCGGAAACATCCACAGTCTTGAATCCGCCGTCCAGAATGAACTCAGCCATCAGTTTGCCCGAAACAGGTCCATGCATGAAGCCGTGCCCGGAGAACCCTGCCACCAACAGGAAGCCATCCACCGGTGTCTTGCCGTAGATGGGGTGTGCATCTGGTGTGACTTCATACAGGCCAGCCCAGTGCGAAGCGCGTTTTGCGCGCTCGAGGATCGGAAGGCGCGCCATGCCAGCCTCGAAGTTCACCATCTCAAAATCATCGTCCACGCTCTGGTCGAATCCCGGCTTCTCATTTTGATTGCTCATACCCACCAGCAAGCCTTCACCTTCGCGGTGGAAATACAGCGATTGGCCAAAATCGATCACGAACGGAAAATCGGCGGGGATTTCACGCATTGCGTTGGTCGTGAACATTTGCCTGCGGATCGGTGTGATGGGGATGGGAACACCTGCCATCTCGCCGATGCGGCCGGCCCAAGGTCCTGCGGCGTTTATCACCACCGGCGCTTCGATTGCCCCCCGGGCGGTTTGCACCCCTCGAACCTTGCCTCCCTCCACGCGGACTCCGGTCACGGCGGCATCGGCATGCGCCTTGGCGCCAAGCTTGAGCGCCGCGCCGATGTAACCCATCACCACGCTATTTGGATCCACCAACCCGTCTTTCTGGTGGAATGTGCCGGCGATCGCATCGTCGAACTTCATCAAGGGCAGGCGCTTGCGCACTTCGTCGCCGCTGATCAGTTCGGTTCGCACCCCCAGTTTGTTTTGCAGGGCCACATTATGCTTGAACGTTTCAGCATCGCGGTTGTTCGTTGCCACCAGCAGGTAACCGCACTGGCGGTAATTCACATCCTGACCGATCTCCTCTTTGAAACGTTCGATCATCGGCAGGCTTTGCAATGAAAGCTGTACATTGACCTCGGTGGAGAATTGGTAACGCACTCCGCCTGCGCAGCGGCCGGTGGCCCCCGTCCCAAAATACGATTCCGATTCGAGCAGGACAACATTCTTCTGTCCGCGCGCCGCGAGGTGATAGAGCGTACTTGCTCCCATCACGCCGCCTCCAACGATCACAATATCTGCTGTTTTTGGTAGTGTCATATCCTTTTCCTTTAGAAATTTACTTTCTGTCCCAACCCCAGGGTCTCCGCGTTTTGCAGAGCCAGTTGTGCCGCCATTGCATCCTGTACCGCAATGCCGACCGATTTGAAATAGGTGATCTCCGTCTCTGAAGTGCGACCAGTTTTTCTTCCCGCCACGATCTCACCCAACTCAGCATGGATGTGCGATTCGCCAAACAAACCAGCCTGCATCGGTTTGAGCAGGTCGCCAGTCTCGGCCAGGGTGGCAGAGCGTGAGTCCACCACAACGATGGCGCGTGCAACGGTTTCAGCGGGCACTTCCTGCATCTCGGGTGTGTACGAACCGATCGCGCTGATGTGCGCCCCGGACTTAACGTCCGCGTCGGCAAAGACTGGGGATGTTGAAGTGGTCGCCGTGCAAATAATATCCGCTTCTCTCACCGCCTGAGCGGGTGACTCCGCCACGCGCAGGTCCATCGGGACGTTTCCGCGTCCCGCCATCTCCGCCGCGAATTTTTCCGCGGAGGCGCGATTCGCATCATAGATCCATGCAGAGCGGATATTACGGACGGCACAAGCCGCTTCGAGTTGGGTTCGTCCCTGTACACCAGCGCCAAAGATGGCGGCCACGCGGCTGTCTTTGCGTGCGAGAATATCCATGGCGGCGCCGCTGCCCGCTCCAGTGCGGATGGCAGTGAGCGATCCTCCTTCAAGAAGAGCTACTGCGCGTCCAGTCTCCGCCTGAAGCACGAGCACGGCTGCGTGGATGTAGGGGAGTCCCTTTGGCGGATTTTCGGGATGAATAGAGACGATCTTCACAGCCAGCGCCTCTGATTCGTTTGTTTGCACGTAGGCGGGCATGAAAAGAGCCAACCCGTTGTGCGGTGGAATGGGGAGGCG
The DNA here is from genome assembly GCA_964399225.1 of uncultured Anaerolineaceae bacterium. Lineage (GTDB taxonomy): Bacteria > Chloroflexota > Anaerolineae > Anaerolineales > Villigracilaceae > Denitrolinea. Next base: position 10,322 of record CAYNQA010000027.1, on the reverse strand, counting down.
GGTCCGCAAGGGGGCATCCGCTTTCCCGTCGGAAAGGGAAGCGTAGGCGCGTTTCATCGCTTCGATGACCTCGCGCATGGGCAGGGCAAGTCGTACATCGTCGGCGGTCAGGATCAGCATGCATTCCTCCAAATAAAAAACGCAGAGGACAAGGCTGGCCTCTGCGTTTTCCGTTTGCGGTCCCCTCGTCTATTCGATGCCGAGATAGGCTTTTTGGACGGTGGGGTCGTTCTTGAGATTGGCGGCGGAGTCTTTTAGGATGATCTCGCCGGTCTGGAGCACGTAACCGCGATGGGCAATGGAGAGCGCCATGAGGGCGTTCTGCTCCACCAGCAGGATGGTGGTGCCTTCTTTGTTGATCTGTTCGATTGTGTCGAAGATCAATTCCACCAGCACGGGGGCGAGACCCATCGATGGTTCATCCATCAACAACAAGCTTGGGCTGGCCATGAGGGCGCGGCCGGTGGCAAGCATCTGCTGTTCACCGCCAGAGAGGGTGCCTGCAAGTTGTGAGCGGCGTTCCTTAAGGCGGGGGAAGAGATTGAAGACGCGGTCAATGTTACTGGAGATCTCGCCTTTGTCGTTGCGGCTGTAAGCGCCGAGCTCAAGGTTCTCTGTTACGGTGAGGCGGGCAAATACGCCGCGGCCTTCGGGCACCATCGAGACGCCTTTGTATACGATTTCGTGCGCGGCGTACTTGAGCAGGTTCTCGTTGTTGAGTGTGATGTGCCCTTCACGCGGTTTGAGCAGGCCTGCGATCGTGCGCAGGGTGGTGGTCTTGCCGGCGCCGTTGCCTCCGATCAGGGTGACGATCTCGCCCTTTTCGATGGTCAGGTTGATCCCTTTGAGGGCATGGATGTTGCCGTAGTAGGTGTGTACATTTTCGACAGTGAGCATGGCCATGGGTTCTATCCTGCCTTCTTTTTGTTCTGGCGTTCCTGGGCATCTGCCATGCCTTCGGTGGCGGCACCGCGACCGAGGTAGGCTTCGATCACGCGACTGTTGCGTTGGATCTCGATGGGAGTGCCTTCTGCGATCTTCTCGCCATAGTCGAGCACGGTGATCTGTTCAGAGATGCCCATCACCACGCGCATGTGGTGTTCGATCAACAGGATGGTGATGCCGAGTTCGTCACGCAGGCGGCGGATGAAAGTGGTCAAGTCTTCGCTTTCACGCGGGTTCATGCCGGCTGAAGGCTCGTCCAGCAGGAGCAGTTTGGGCTTGGTGGCCAGCGCGCGAGCGATCTCAAGGCGGCGCTGTTCACCGTAGGGCAGGTTGCGGGCGATCATGTCGCCTTTGCCTTTGAGACCAACAAAGTTGAGCAGGCGCTGCGCTTCTTCAAGTGCCATCTTTTCTTCATCGCGCTGTTTCTTGGTGCCGAGCACTGCGCTCAACCAGGATGTGTGCAGGAAAACATGTTCACCGACAAGGATGTTTTCGAGTGCGGTCATATCGGCAAAGAGACGGATGTTCTGGTATGTACGCGAGATCCCAAGCTTGGTGATTTGGTCCGGGCGCAGGCGCTGGATGGGAGTGCCTTCGAAGAGGATCTCGCCTTCATCTGCCTTGCCGAAGCCAGTGATACAGTTAAAGAAGGTGGTCTTGCCTGCACCGTTGGGGCCGATGATGGAGACGATGGCCTTATCTGGGATCTCAAAATCCACAGAGTTGACGGCAGTAAGACCGCCGAAACGCTTGATGACTTTCTTTGCGGTAAGGATGGGTGCCATCGGTTAATCCTCCGCTCTGGGGGCGATGTTGTCCATGTGATGCAGTTCACGCTTCGCCGACTGTGACGGCCAAAGGCCTTCCGGCTTGGCAAGCATCATCGCGATCAACGTGAAGCCGTAGATGAGGTAACGGAATTCGGAGACTTCGCGCAGGAGTTCGGGAAGGCCAATAAGGGCAATGGCACCCACGATCACGCCGGGGATGCTGCCCATGCCGCCAACGATGATCAGCGCCACCACGTTGATGGAGACGATCAGTTGCATACTACTGGCGAAGATGGAGCCGATCAATACAGTGAAGATCGCACCACCCAGTCCGGCGAAAGCAGCACCCAGCATGTAGGCCAGCAATTTGGTCTGGACGAGGTTAACGCCCAGCGCTTCGGCAACATCTTCATCCTCGCGAATGGCCATCCACGCGCGGCCAAGGCGCGACTCGCGCAAGCGCCATGCCACGAAGGCGATCAGCAGAGCGGCAGCGATCGCAAGATAATAAATGTCTTGCGGCTTGCCAAGCTCGATGCCATTGCATATGCGTGGCACATCGATCTTTACGAATGGTTCAAGGGTGCCGATACATGGTTTTTGAATGCCGATCACGCCTTGTGGGCCTCCGAAGAAGGGGGCAAGGAAGTCGGAGCCAGCCAACAAACGGATGATCTCGCCGAAACCAAGCGTTGCGATGGCGAGATAATCTCCGCGTACGCCGAGCACGGGCAGACCAAGGAATGCGCCGAACGCCATTGCAACCAGTACCGCGATCGGTACGGCCACCCAAAACGGAATGTGCTGCATGCCATATTGGCCGTAGGAAGTGAGCAGGCCGACAGTATAAGCGCCGACTGCATAAAAGGCTACGAAGCCGAGATCAAGCAGGCCGGCAAAGCCGAGCGTGATGTTCAAGCCCAACCCCATGAGGATGTAGAGGCTGATGATCACGATAACCTGGGCAATAAACGGGCCAGACACCCTTGGCAAGCCAAGCACTACGATGGCGATCAGCAGGAAAACAACGGTGCGCAGCGTGAGTTTTCCGGCTTTCGGCAGACGATCCATGCTTGTCTGCACGGCTTGTCCGCGAGCGGACCAGAATACAGTCACGGCGATCACGCCGAAGAAGAAGATGGCTGCTCCAAGTTTGGTCAAGCCGGTTTGGCCGAAAAGGTCTTTGGCGACCGTTTCCCACGAGCCGCCCTGGCTGACCATCGGAACGCGGAAGATGCCAGCGAACAGCGAGATGAGGAAAAGGAAGACCACGGCGCGAGAGACCGGGCGTCGAATTACATCGGGTAGAAGCAAGAAGCCTGCGCCGATCAGACCGGCAAAAGCACCGATCGCTGCTAATTGCCAGGCGCCAGACACACCTTTTTCAAAGGTCAGAATTTCATAAAGGGCGGGGGATGCATTGAGGAAGACCGCGCGGATATTGATCTTGTCGCCCAACAGCACGAACAGGGCGATCATTGCGCCGGCGACGGTTCCTGCCACCAACCCAGCGGCCAGCCCGTGGAAAGGTTTATTTCCGCCGAGCAAGTGCGAGGTCCGCCGCGATGCGATCAGTCCGCTGCCGAGAACGGTCGCGAGCAGAACAAATTGTCCAAGCGTAATGATCTCTTCAATGACATCGCGCTTGTTGAAAATCTCAACCATGCCGATCAGGCAGAGGAAGAGGCCGATTGCGCCGCCCAACAAGCCGGTCTTAACCGCGTTCCAGAGAAAGTTTTCCTTTTTCATGGGGTCACCTGTTAAGCCTTTGTTTTCGACAGACGCTCGCCGAGGATGCCTTGTGGACGGAACAACAGGATCATCACAAGCATGGTATAGGCGATGGCGTCTTTAAGTTGGTAGGCACGCGTGATGCCGAGCCCCTCGAGGAAGAGGGATGGACCGACAGATTCGAACACACCGAGGACCAGGCCGCCCACCATGGCGCCGGGGATGTTTCCAATACCACCGAGCACCGCTGATGTGAAGGCCTTCACGCCGGGTGTGAAGCCCATAAAGAAATCGATCTGGCGATAAACCAGAGCGAAGAGCACACCGGCTGCGCCAGCCATGGCTGCGCCGATCGCAAATGTGGAGACGATGATGCGGTTGACATCAATGCCCATGAGTGCAGCCGTATCCTTATTCTCGGAGACGGCGCGCATGGCTTTGCCAACTTTTGTAAACATTACGACGGAGTAGAGAATGGCCATCATAATGAGTGCTGCGACGGTAACTACCACCTGTACTTTGAGGATACCAATGCCAAGTATGTTCCAGTCGCCTTCCAGGGCTTTGATGGGAGGGTAGGCATATTTCCCAGGGCCAAAGAAACCACGGAAGGTGTATTCCAAAAAGAAAGATGCGCCAATGGCACTAATGAGCGGGACCAGGCGCGGTGCGCCGCGCAGGGGACGGTATGCGATCCGCTCCACAAGCATGGCGATGCTGGCAGCCACAACCATTGCCACCAGGATGGGAATGAGGAGACCCAGGAAGGGGTTGGCATCCACAAAACCGACATTTGTTAACCAAACGGCAGTGAAGTATGCGCCAAAGGCTCCGGTCATAAAGATGTCACCGTGGGCAAAGTTGATCATGCGCAGGATGCCGTAGACCATTGTGTATCCGAGCGCGATGAGGGCATAAATGCTGCCTTGCGAGATGCCAAACACGACGAAATCGATCCACTGTTCGCTTGTGTATTGTCCGGAGCGAAGAGTGGAAATCGTTCCAAATAGTACGATTGCGACGATCAAAATACGAAACCCCCACAAAAAACCATTTACTGCCAGGTCAACCAGACGTTCGCCAACGGTTGTGCGCATGGTAGTCTCCTCGAATTTTGATAAGGAGGGGCGGTGGTTAACCGCCCCTCCAGTTCGTGCCTTACAGACTTACGGGTAGACCTTCTTCGGGTTCGGGTTGGCCGCATCCTGCGGGTTCCAGGAAGCCGGGTCAGCGTTCACGACTTCGTAGACCGCGATAACGGGCGCGCCGCAGTCACCGGAGGCCGAGCAGGACAGGTTGCCGGTGATGCCCTTGAAGTCCGCGGTGGCGTAGATGGCATCGCGCAGAGCCTGGCGCGGGATGTAGATGGTGCCGTCAGCTTCGACCACGGCGACCTTCTCGATGGCATTGAAGATGATGTTCGCAGCATCGTAGGCGTGAGCGTGGAAGATGGAGAGCGGAGCGCCACCATATTTGGCCTGGTGCTTCTCAATGAAGGAAGCGTAGCCTTCGGGGAAGGCGCTGAAGTCCGGGCTGGAGAGGTACATGCCCTGGACGTTCGGGCCAGCGGCCTTCAAGAAGTCCGGGGTGAAGATACCATCGGAGCCGGCGAGCTTGACTTCCTCGAGGCCGGCGACTTCGCGAACCTGGGAGGTGATAAAGCCACCCACGGCAACGAAGACCGGGTAGTAGAGGAATTCAGGGCCCTTGGAGGCGATGGAGGTCAGCACGGGGCGCATGTCGGTGGCGTCCTTGGCAACGGCTTCCTGGGCAACGATCTCGCCGCCGAGGGCGACGAAGTTGTCAGCGAAGACCTGCTGGAGAGCCTGAGCATAGGCGGAACCATCGTGGATGGTGGCAGCCTTGCGAGCGCCGAGAACGTTGTAGGCGAATTCAGCCACGGCCTTGCCCTGGAAGGCATCGCTGTGGGCGGTGCGCAGGTAGCCGGCGAAGTCGGGACCGCGATCCGGGCTGGTAAGAGCCGGGCGGGTGTTGGAGGGCGAGATGGTGGTCAGGCCGGCATTGGTGATGGCGGCGATGCCACCGACGGTTTCATCCGAGCAGGAGGAACCGACGAGGGCGACGATGGAGGTGTCAGCCGCGAGCTTGGAAGCAGCGGTGGCGCCACCTTCGGGAGTACAACCAGCATCTTCGGTGGTCAGGAGCACATCGTGACCGAGCAGTTTACCGCCCTTGTCATCAATGGCGATTTCAACACCGCGCTTGGAGTCTTCACCGAGCGTGCCATCAGCACCGGAGAGAACGCCCCAGTAGGCGACGTGGATGGGTTCATCCGCGGCGATCTTGACGCAGCCGAGGGCATCGGTGCATTCGTACGCGGCGGGTTCCGCAGGAGCTTCTTCGGTAGCCGCGGGCTCGGTGGCCTGGGGCTCGGCGGGTTCAGTGGCTTCGGCTCCGCCACCGCATGCGGCCAACAGCATGCTGGCCAGCACGAGGACGGACAACAGGGCGAACAAACGTTTAGACATACTTCTTCCTCCTCCGATTGGGAAAGATGGTTACGGATTTTTGACCCATGTGGGTCTCGACGTGGCGGCTGGCAACGCTTCGTCTGCCGGCATCACCTCCTTTCGTTGCTTTTATGAACAAGGCCGCAGAAAATGCGAATGCAATTTCTCACGGCCCTGAGTTCCTAAAGCAGGCATACCAAATAATTAACCAGCAATCCTACATTACATCGGCTTGACGGTCAAGGGCCGATAATTTAGTTGATCACACAAATTTTAGATTCGTTTTAATGAGAGGGATGGATAGCCTGCGGTTATTTGTTGGCAGGGCGATAGAGCAACTGTTCGCGGATGCGCAGGTCGGTGTTGCGGATCTTCGTTGCAAGGTCGGCTGCCAGGTTGTACATCAGGCGGTAGCCAAGTTGTGGATAGGTATCGCACAACATGATGAGCTTATCTCGCGCGATGACGAGAAGTAAGGTTTCTTTTTGTGCAGCAATTGCCGTGGCCGAACGCAGGCCTTCATCCACAAGGGCAACTTCGCCGAAGGATTGACCGCGACGCAGGGTGGCGATGTGGAGGTCTTTGCCCGATTTGGCCTCACCCGCTTCGGAGGGGGAACTGATGCGGATGTTCACCTGTCCCTGAGCGATGATGTAAAGCTCTTTGCTGGTGCTGTTCTCGCGGAAGATCACATCGCCTTCATTCAATGTGAGCTCCTGACAGAGATTGGCAACTAATTCCAGCTGCGTGGGTGTGAACTTGTAAAAGGTGTCGCTTTGTTTAAGATAGTTGATGATGTCTGTTGTTGCCATATTCGCATCCATTCTATGGGATGGGGATGTCGAGCCAATCCAGCGGATCCACTTGCACGCCGTTGACCCAGATCTCCCAGTGGAGGTGCGGACCGGTCACGCGGCCGGTTGCGCCGAGTTTACCAATGAGTTGCCCGGGTGTAACGATCTGGCCCGGAGAAACATAGATTTCATCCTGATGCCAATACCCGCTGTAAATACCCCAGCCATGATCAATGATGGTGGCTTTGCCTCGAACGATCAGGTTTTGTGTGAGAACCACTACGCCTGCAGCAGGTGCATAGATATCGAAGGGGTTGATTTTTGAGCAAACCCCATAATCGAGTCCTGCATGAAAGCCATAATACGCTCCGGCATTGTAATCGCGACGGGTGCCGTAATAGCCTTTGATGCAATCCCGCGAATCGGTGGGAACAGGCAAGCGGAATGGTTCCGTCCAAAATTTTTGTGCAGTGACCGGCGACACTACACCCAGGATCATCTGATTCTCGGGTTCGGTCACAGATGGATCTAAGGTGACGGGGTCAACGTATAGCACTTCCTGGTAGTAGTTCCCAGAAGCCACGATCACCATTTGCTCGAAGGATTGCCTGGTGCCGTCAGGGAAGGTGGCATCGAGCCGCAATGGATACACACCCGGTTCGAGCAGGGCGTGGATTCCTTGTAAGGCAACTTGTTGCCCATCACCGAGCGGGAAGAAGTGCAGAGGTTTGTCCACCAAGCCGCCGCCCAGGGTTACACCGTCCTGCGCACGGACAATGATTTCAGCAGTGCCACCTTGTTTCAATGGAAGTGACTTGACTTGGGCGCTGATGAAAGCATCCGGCAAGCCGCTCGTGGATGAGTCGCTCGAGCCGCTGGGGGAGTAGATCGAATCGCCGGGAATGGCTTCCCACGTCCCTTTCAGGTTATTCAGGGAAGACAATGTCCACGGGTCACTCCCTTGCCGCACTGCCACTTCGAGAAGGGTCTCGCCGGCTCTTGGAACAGCGCGCGAAGCCAGGGAACTTTCATCTTCCTGCGGAATGATCAGGCTTGCGCCTACATATAACTCTGTTGGGCTGACCAGGCGGTTCAATTTCTGCAATAGCGAAAGCGGCATTTGGGTACGGCGGAGAAGTCCGCGAAGCGAATCGCCAAATGCCACCACTTCGGTATCGAGGACGCCCGTAACACCTTCGAGCCCTGGAATAACGAGCTGCTGACCAGCCGAGAGCAAGTTGGGATCGGTGATACCGTTTGCAGCCATTAAGTCATCCACACTTACGCCGAATCGCGATGCAATGGATGAGAGTGTGTCACCCGGCTGGACGATATATACCGGCCCGGCCGATTGGGCTGAGGCTGGCCCCACCGTTAGCGCCAGCACGATGATTAAAAAAAATAATAGGGATAGCTTACGCATTATTGAACTCGACGATTTGACCGATCTCAAAGTCAGAAATCCGCCCGGGGTGAACCTCGAGCACGTAACAAGCCGGTTCTTTCGGGAAGAAGGCGGGTTTCCATGCACCAGCCACAAGCTTATCAACGATTCTCATTTCGGAATTGATCCAAAATACAGCAAGGTCAAAGTTGACCCCCAGCATATGAATGGATGAATCGACGCGGCTGTCACGGCCAAAAACGAGCAACAACCCCTCATCCTGTCCGAGAGGAGCGCGAAAGGTCAACCCGCGCAGGCGGCAGAGGAACGATTCGCAATATTTCACGCGCGGAGGCGAGGCGAGTTTGTGTTCTTTTCCCTGAACCGTGATGAATTTATCCATGTTCACCGTTTATGAAAAAGGGCGCCCTCTCGTACGGGACGCCCATGCTGTTCGATCCGCTTGTCAACTTGCTGATTTCGCCAGAACTTTATCCACACTATTGATCAGTTCCTGCGGGCTGAACGGCTTGGCGATGTAATCATCCACTTTTGCGATGTGCAGCCCCAGTACTTTATCGATACTTTGCGCCTTTGCCGTCACAACGATGACCGGAATGTTGCGCAGTGATTCGTCGGACTTCATTTGCTGGTATACTTCCCAGCCATCCATATCGGGCATCATCAAGTCGAGCAATACAAGGTCGGGATGGCTTGCGCGGATCTTGCTTAACCCGTCCAGTCCCCCCGATGCCCCGCTTACTTCAAACCCGCGACGGCTTAAGATCAACCGCATCAGATCGATCATCTCTGGTTCGTCTTCGACGCACAAAATCCGTTTTGAATTTCTTTCGCTCATATTTTGCTCAATTCAAGTGTACCATAAAACCAACTATGAAAATTATCACCTGGAACGTTAACGGTATCCGTGCTGCCCTCGGCAAGAATGCGCTCGACTGGGCATTCGCTCAACAACCAGACGTGCTATGCGTCCAGGAGATCAAAGCGCGCCCGGACCAACTCACTGAAAAGCAACGCAACTTTTCCGGTTATCACGTGACGTGGAACCCGGCCGAACGTCCGGGCTATAGCGGCGTGGCAACTTTTACATCCAAATCCGCATCTCCGCTCGACGTGGAGTTGGGTCTGGCCGTCGCCCGCTTTGATGTGGAGGGACGCGTGATCCGCACCCGCCACCCTGATTTCCTGCTCTACAACATCTACTTCCCCAACGGCCAGCGCGGACAGGACCGGGTGGATTACAAACTCGACTTCTACGCCCGCCTCCTCGATATTTGCGATGAACTACATGCCAAAGGCGAGAAAATCATCATTACCGGAGATTTCAACACCGCCCACATGCCGATCGACTTGAAGAATCCAAATGAGAATGAAACCACCTCTGGATTCTTGCCCGAAGAACGGGAATGGGTGCAGAAATTCCTGGACCACGGCTTTGTGGATGTTTTCCGTTCGCTGTATCCTGACAAGGTTCAATACACGTGGTGGACATATCGCTTTGCAGCCCGCCAGCGCGGTATCGGTTGGCGCATCGATTATTTCCTCGTTTCGAAATCTCTCGCGCCGCGCGTTAAAGATGTGATCGTTCATGAAGATGTGGAAGGCTCGGACCATTGCCCGGTGGAACTGGTGATCGAGTAACCCCTTTTTTCTCTGCCGTTTTAGGCAGGTTGTTAAGCGTTTGAAACTTTCGGATGGGTTGGATAATGTAAAATTAATGACGATGCAACCGGACTTCTATGAAGAATTTCACCAAAAAGTGGATGGCAGGAAGGTCTTGATCCTCGGGGTGGGAAATCGTTCGCGGGGGGATGACGGCCTGGGCTCGCATCTGGCTGAGCGCCTGAAAGGTAAACTCAATGTGCCGCTGATCGATGCCGGTAATGTCCCGGAGAACTTTCTGCGTCAGATCGAAGCCGCGCAGGCAGAACTCGTTCTCGTGCTCGATACAGCAGACCTGCGTGCCGAGCCGGGTGACCTTGCCCTTCTCGACATTAGCGAGATTGGGAGCATGTCTATTTCCACACATACGGTTAACCTGCATTTGCTTTTCAAGGTGATCCCTGTCAACCGGCGACCACAGGTGTTGGTGCTGGCGGTGCAGCCCCAAGCAACGGATTTTGGCACCCGAATGTCACTTACGGCCCGCTCGGCCATGCAAGGATTGGAAAGTTTATTTTTAGGGATGTTTGGGAAGTAACAAACG